>JAICJK010000229.1 GCA_025928415.1 Solirubrobacteraceae bacterium
CTCGTCCCGAAGCGCTCCTGCAGCTCGACCAGCCGGCGGGCGACGCGGGTCTGGACGTCGAAGGAGGCGAGCTCGCGCCGCTGCGCGTCGGCGTCCTGCAGCAGCCCGACGACCCGATCGAGCAGGACGCCGGTCCCCGCGGGGCTCGCGGCCAGGAAGCGGCGGAAGTCCGCGGCGGGGACGGCGAGCGCCCGCACGGGCTCGGCCGCCGTGAGCGTCGCGGCGCGCGGCTGCCCCCGCAGGGCGCTGAGCTCGCCGACGATGTCCCCTGGTCCGGCGACGCCGAGGATGACCTCGCGCCCATCGGCGCCGAGCGTCGAGGCGACGACCCGCCCCTCGAGGATCATGAGCACCGCGCCGGCATCGTCGTGCTCGTGCACGAGCCTGTCCCCTTGCGGGTACCGGCGCTCGCGGGCGAGTCCCACCAGCGCCGCGCGCTCGTCGGGACCGAGGGAGTCGAGGAAGCCGCTCATGGCGCGTCCGGGGCGAGCGTACGCCAGCGGGCTTGGCCTGGTTTCGCCCGTCGTGCCCGGGTACGCGCTGCATCCACTCGCGACCCAGGAGGAGCATCGTGCTCGAGACGCTGGACAGCCCCGAGGAGCGCTTCCCCTTCAGGTCACGGATCGGGGCCGATCGGTGACGCTGCCGATCTGGGTCGTCGTCACCCATTTCCTGAACATGCTGCTGATGACGTTGCTGGCCCGCAGCGGCATCGAGGTGCTGAGCGCCCACCCGAAGCTGTACGCCGGCGACGCGTCGCCGCCCGGGCGGGCGGTGCTGCGCTTCTCGAAGAAGGTGTTCGCACCCGACTCGCGGCGCCTGTGGACCTCGCAGGACGAGGAGGAGTCGTGGTCGCCGGTCGTCGCCCTGCCCGGGCGGGGCAACCTCGGCCTGGGCCGGCACTGGCACTTCCTGTCGGTGCAGTTCTGGGTGCTCACCGGCGCCGTGTACGTCGCCCTGCTCTTCGCGAGCGGCGACTGGCGCCGCATCGTTCCCCAAACCGCGGCCGTCGTGCCGCACGCGATCAACGCGGCCGGCGCCTATCTGGAGTTCCGCTTCCCTCCCGACGGCCCCTACGGCTACAACGCCGCGCAGCAGCTCTCCTACTTCCTGGTGATCTTCGTGCTCGCCCCGCTGCAGATCGCCACCGGCGCGGCCATGTCGCCCGCGGTCATCGCGCGCTTCCCGCGCTACGCCCGGATCTTCGGGGGCAAGCAGTCCGCCCGCTCGCTGCACTTCGCCGGGCTGTGCGCGTTCGCGGTCTTCCTGCTGATCCACACCACGATGGTCGTCATCCACGGGCTGCCGAAGGAGATGGCCGTGATCGCGCTGGGCTCCGAGGCCGCGAACCGGACGGTCGCCCTCGCCGTCGCGGGCGCCGGCCTGCTGTCGATCGTCGCGATCAACGTCGTGGCGACGGCGGCCTCGCTGCGCAGGCCCCGGCGGATGCAGCGGCTGCTCGGCAGGTTCGTCGACCCCATGGAGCGGACGCTCGTCCGCCGGCTGCGCTCGCGACAGCGCTACGGCGCGGATGACATATCCGCCTATCACCGGGTCAACGGGCGCCCGCCGCCGGACGCCGCCTATCGCGCGCTGGCGGAAGGCGGCTTCGAGGACTACCGGCTCGTGGTCAGCGGCATGGTCGAGCGCCCGCTGGCGCTCTCGCTGCAGGACCTGCGCGCACTCGGCTGGGCGGACCAGATCACCAAGCACAACTGCATCCAGGGCTGGACCGACATCGCGGGCTGGGCCGGCGTGCCGCTGGCGGCGGTCCTCGACGCGGCCGGGACGCTGCCCGGGGCCCGCTATCTCGTCTTCCACGCCTTCGACGACAAGGGGCAGACCGAGCCTCAGCACGGCGACGGCCACTTCTACGGCACGATCCCGATCTGGGTGGCCCGGAGCCCGCAGAGCATCCTGGCCCTCGAGATGAACGGCGAGCCGCTGCGGATCGAATACGGCGCACCGGCCCGGGTCCGCGTCGAGAACCAGCTCGGCTTCAAGATGGTCAAGTGGGTGCGCGCGATCGAGGTGGTCGACGACTACGCCGCACTCGGCCAGGGGCAGGGCGGCTGGCGTGAGGATCACCAGTACTACGCCAACGCCGCCGGCATCTGACGAGACCGGCCGGTCTGCAGGCCGCCCCACGTGGTGCCGGTCCGCGGCGGACCGGCGCGGGTTTCGCCCGCGGGGTCCGGGTACGCGCTGCATCCACTCCCGACCTAGGAGCAGCGTCATGTTCGAGAAGCTGGACACACCCGAGGAGGTCTTCTCCTTCAAGCTGGGGGCCGCCCTGAAGATGGAGAACAAGGTCCTGGAGATGCTCGGCGAGCTGCAGGAGCAGACGAACCGCGACGAGATCCGCCAGCTCCTGGCCAAGCACGCCGGCGAGACCCGCGAGCACATCGCCAACATCGAGCGGTCCTTCGAGCTGCTCGGCGAGGAGCCCGACGACAGCCCGTGCCCGGCGATCGAGGGCATCGAGAAGGAGGGCAAGGCGACCCTCAAGAAGATCGACGACTCGATCGTCGACGCCGGCATCCTCGCGAGCGTCATCGAGACCGAGCACCACGAGATCGGCGTCTACGAGGTGCTGGTCACCAACGCTGAGGCGCGCGGCGCCCCCGAGGTCGCCGCCCTGCTGCGCAAGAACCTCGAGCAGGAGCAGCGGACGCTCGACACCGTCAGGACGGCGGCGGAGCGCATCGCCCACCAGGGCTACGCGGTCGCCGTGTAGCCGCCGAGCCGGGGCGGCTACAGGTTGCGGATCGCCGCCAGCAGCCCGGCGGCGGTCTGCCCCCCGGTCAGGCGCTTGACGACGCGGCCCTTGCGGTCGAGCACGAACGTGCTGGGCAGGCCGTTGATGCCGTAGGCGTCGCCGGCGTTCCCGTTGGCGTCCACGAGCACGGGGAACCTCCACCCGTGCTTGGCGAGGAACGCCTCGGCGCCGCTGCGGCTGTCGCTGTAGTCGACGCCCACGAGCGTCGCGCGGCCGTGCAGCTCCCGCGCCAGGAGCGCGAGCTGCGGCGCCTCCTTCGTGCACGGCCCGCACCAGCTCGCCCAGAAGTGGACGATCGCCGGCTTGCCGGCCAGGGCGGCGACGGTCTTGGCCGGCGGCGTGAGGACGCGGGTCGGCAGCGGCGGGGCCGGGTGCGCCTTGGCGTCGCCGCTCCCGCTCAGCAGCTCGGCGACGACGAGCGCGGCGACGAGCACCAGCAGCACGGCGACGGGCCGGGCGGCGCGGCGCACGGTCACCCCGCGGCGAGGATGGGGACGTCGTGGGACACCCACCCGGCCTTGAAGTTCGACGGGTACAGCGCGCGGACCTTGCCCTGCCCGGTGATGCCGTAGACGAAGGCCGAGTGGCCGACCTCGCGGTCGTCGGGGCTGGCCTCCACCTTGACGCCCCACGCCTTCCAGACCGGCGAGAGCTTCTGCTTGGAGCCGATCAGGTACTCCATCTTCCCGGTCATGGCGTGGAACTTCAGGAACGATGCGACCGTCTTGGGCGTGTCGCCCTTCGGGTCGACGGAGACGGCGATGACCTGGGCCTTGGAGGCCTGCGGGCCGAGCTTGGCCAGCGCGTTGTGCAGGCTGGAGACGATCAGCGGGCAGACGTCGGGGCAGTGGTCGTAGATGAAGGTCAGCAGCACGGCCTTGCCGCGGTAGTCCGACAGCGACACCGTGTGCCCGAGCGAGTCGCGCAGCGTGAAGTCCGGCGCCTGGTAGGGCGGCGACGCCTCCGACGGCGCGGCCAGCGCCGCCGGCTTGGCGGAGGTCGTGGGCGCCTTGGCCGTCGCCTTGGAGGCCTCGGCGCCGGACGCGCCCGACGAGCCGCAGCCCGCGAGCGCCGCGGTCACCGCCGCGCACGTCGCGAGCAGCGCGCAGATGCGGGCCGTGGCCCTGGCCGCCGGACGTCGTGAGGTGGTCACACAGAGAGGATAGATGCGTCCGTGTGACGCGGGTACCGGGACCTTGGTCGCAGGTGCGGCGGCGCGGTCGCGGTCAGCCGCGCCGCGCGGTCGCCACGACGTAGCGGCTGGTCACGCGGAAGGCGTCAGGGTCCTCGTTGGCCGCGTCGAGGATCGCCACCACCCGGTCGCGGAGCGCCTGGGCCTCGCCGCGCGCCTCCAGGACGGCGCGCGCGGAGACCCACGGCGGATGGCGCGCGAACTCGCCGTCGACGTAGTCACCCGCCGAGCGGTCGGTGAAGGCGAGGCGCTCCTCGGTCAGCTCGACCGCGAACCCGTGCGGGCCGAGCAGCCCCGCCAGCGCCTCGCGGTCGTGCCACGCGAACGGCGGCGGCCCGGGGGGCGCGCCGAGCGCCCGCCGGGTCGCCTCGCGCAGCATCCGCGCCGCGGCTCCGATCGCCCCCTCCGGGATCCACGCGCTCAGGACGATCCGCCCGCCGGGGGCGGTCACCCGCGCGAGCTCTCCGGCTGCGGCGCCGGCGTCGGGGGCGAAGATCACGCCGAACACCGACAGCACGGCGTCGGCCACGCCGTCGGCGAGCGGCAGCGCCGCGGCGTCGCCCGCGGCGAAGGTCGCCGCGAGGCCCTCGGCGGCGGCCCGCTCCCGCGCGACGGCCAGCAGCCGCTGCGCCGGATCGACGCCGGTGGCGCGAGCCCCGCGGGCCGCCGCCGGCAGCGTGGCGTTCCCGGTGCCGCAGCCGACGTCGACGACGTGCTCGCCCGGGCCGGGGGCGGCCCGCTCGACGACGATGCGAGCGGCGTCCAGCAGCCGGGCGGCGGACTGCTCGTAGCGACCGGCGCTCCAGTCGGTCATGGCGTGGACGTGGGGGGCGGGCCCCCCGGGCCGCCCCGCCCCCCCCGCGCCCGCACGCCCCCCCGGCCCCCCCGGCCCCCCCGAAACCCCCCAGGCCCGCCCGGCCCCGGGCGGCGGGGGGC
>JAICJK010000010.1 GCA_025928415.1 Solirubrobacteraceae bacterium
CCCGAGCACGTCGATCCCGCGGCGCTGCAGGCCGCGCTCGAGGCCTGCCTGGCGCTCGTCGCCGCCCTGGACGCCGACCTCGCGACTCGCAGTGCCCGGGCGGATCAGCCGGCTAGCCAACGACGGAGCAATCCGACGACGCGTCACGGCCCCCTACAGACTTGTGGGCGGAAGAAAGCCACCCGGTGAGCCGCCTGGAACGCTCCGTGTTGCGCGATCTGCCGCTCGTAGTGCGATGTTCTGATGCTTCTGCAGATACCAGAAATGCGCGAAATACGGTACGACCAGCAGAGCGCCAGGGAATAAGAGTAAAAAGGACAGGACGGGGTTGATCCGCTCACCCATCGGGACATTGAGCACGGTCTGGGCGCGTCGAATCCGCTGACCGTAGTTGTACACGGATAGCAGTCCGGGAACGATCAGCCAACCCCCGATGAGCACCGCGATTACCGATTGTGTCGGACTTGAGTGTGCGAGATTGGGGTCATCGTTCGTCGACCCGATGTCTTTCAACTCGTCGTTAACAAAGTAGTACCAGCAGAAGCCATAGATGCCGAGGGTGATCGCGCTGAGAAAGAACCCCACCCAGAATGACCGGAGCTTGCCGAGTCCGCCACGACCGAGTTGGACCTCTTGGGTCATCTGATTTCCTCCGTGCCTCGCCTAGGTGACGGGTCAGCATCCACGCCGGCCACCTGCCGACCGCTCCACCGCGCTGGACGCCTCGCCCGCGCCGCGCCGCGCCGCGCCGAGGCTAGGACGCGAAAGCGCACGAATCAAGCAGACGACCGTCGATCGGCGGGGTCAGAGGCCGGCGGCGTGCTGTATGCCGGGGCGGTCAGACCGGCGGCTCGCCCCGCGGACGGACGGGGACCGGCGGGGGCGGCGCGACGCCGTCGTCCCCCGGCTCGGGCGGCGCGGGGGTCGTCGGCCGCAGGCCGATCACGAGCATCACCGCGGCCATCGCGGCGAGCGCGAGCGGCCAGCCGATCAGGCCGCCCTCGCTCGCCAGGCCGGTGAACGCCGCCAGCGCGGCGACCCCCAGCAGCGCGGGGCCGCGCTCGCGGTCGACGGCCGCGACGGCGACCAGGCCGAACGCCCCTGCGAGCACGAAGAGCTGCCAGCCCCAGGCCGGACCGGCGACCTCGTCGCCCCGGACGGCCGGGACCAGCCAGGTCAGCGCCAGCGCCAAGAGCGCCAGCCCCGCCGCGTTGACGAACTGCGCGGCGTGCGCGGCCCGCCGGTCGCGCTGCGACAGCGAGGCCGCGGCGAGCACCAGCACGGCCGCCAGCAGCGCCCACCGCAGCCCCCCGGGGCCGAGCCCGAAGAGCTGATCCAGGAGGGCGAGCCCGGTGACGGTCGCGCTGATCGCCGCCAGCAGCGTGCCGGTGGCGGCGCCGCGGGCGCCCGCGAACCACGCGGCCAGCGCCGTCAGCGGCGCGCCCGTCCACAGCGCGGTCCCGGAGGCCGGCAGGCGCGGCGCCCCGGCGACCGCGGCCAGCTCGACCAGCGCCCCGAGCGCGAGCGCGTAGGCCGCTACGTGGAGGATCGTCTCGTAGGCGCGCGGGCCGTCGCCCTCCGGCGGGGAGCCCACCGCCAGGGCGCCGGTGAAGGCGAATCCGGCCAGCGCGATCCCGAGCAGCACGCCGGGCGCCCACTCGCCGTCGAACCGCACCAGCAGCAGCGCGACGAGCGTCGTGAGCACGACCACCCCCGCGGCGACCTGGTCGCCGCGGAAGGGCTTGGGACGCAGCGCGCCGGGCACCGCGCGCCCCCGGCTCGCCATCCGCCTCTGCGCCATCGTGCTCCCAGCACTCCCATCGCCGCTCGCGGGACCGGTGCGGGAGCCTAGTACCAGCCGCGGCGCCGGTAGCCTGCCGCCATGAGCATCGTCACCACCGAGGATCGCGACGCGGTCCGCCACGTCGTCCTCAACCGCCCCGAGAAGCGCAACGCGCTCAACGACGAGCTCATCCTCGCGCTGCGCGAGGCGATCGCCGGCGCGGCGGCCGACCACGCCGTCAAGGCCGTCGTGCTCCGCGGCGCGGGGCCGATGTTCTCCAGCGGCATGGACTTCGCCGGGCTGGGCGCGCTGGCCGCCGACCCCGCGAGCCTGCGCACCTTCCGCCGCCCGATCCTCGAGACGTGGAACCTGCTCGAGGAGATGACCAAGCCGACCATCGCCCAGATCCACGGGGCGTGCATCGGCGGCGCGATGGAGCTGGTGCTGGCCTGCGACCTGCGCGTGATGGCGACCGACGCGATCATCGGCATGCCCGAGACGCGGGTCGGCCTGATCCCCGACGTGGGCGGCTCCTCGCGGCTGCCGGCGATCGTCGGCCTCGGGCGCGCGAAGGAGCTGATCATGGCCTCGCGGCTGATCGACGGGACCGAGGCCGAGCGGATCGGCCTGGTCAACCGCGTGGCCGAGGCCGACGGCCTGGACGCCGCCACCGAGCAGCTCTGCGGCGAGCTGCTGGCCTGCGCGCCGGTCGCCGTGGGCTACGCCAAGCGCGTCCTCGACGCGGCGGCCAAGCCCGCCCTCGCGGTGACCCTCGAGCAGGAGGTCACCTACCAGCGGCTGTGCGCGGAGACCGAGGACTTCGGCGAGGCGACGCGGGCCTTCGCCGAGAAGCGCCAGCCGACGTTCAGCGGGCGCTGAGCGCGGCCGCCGCGGGTCAGCGCCCGCCGCTGATCTCGCGCAGCCGCTCCCGGCGCGCGGACAGCTCCGCGCGCAGCTCGTCGAGCTCGGCCTGGCGGCGGGCGACGAGCTCGAGCTGGTAGTCCACGAGCGGCAGCCCCTCGGCTGCGATCTCGCGGCGCCGCGCAGCGCTCGCGCCGCCGTGGAACTCCTCGCGCCGGACGGCGCGCAGCTCCTCGCCCTCGACGAGGTGCTTGAGCTCCTCGAGGCTTAGCCCGAGCAGCTCCTTGAGGCGCAGCACGCCGCGCAGGCGCTCGACGTCCTGCTCGGTGTAGAGCCGGTGCGCGCCGCTGACGCGCGTGCCCGCGCCCGGCAGCAGGCCGATCTCCTCGTAGTAGCGGATCGTGCGCACCGTGGTCCCGGCCTGCCGGGCGGCCTCGCCGATGCGCAGCGCGGCGGCGGGGCTCATCGCGCGACGGCCTCCGGCGCGGCGACCGGCCCGGCTGCCGCCTGGCGCGGGCGCATCAGCGAGACCACCATCCCGACCACCGACGTCGCGGCGAGCACCCAGAGCGCGATGTGCATGTTCGCGATGAACGGGTCGAGCTTGGCCGCCGACAGCCCGGTGGCCAGCCCGGAGAAGATCGCGAACAGCGTGTCCTTCGGCACGGCCGCGGTGATGATCGCCAGCACGAAGGCGATCGACAGCACCGCGCCGGTGTTCTGCAGCATGGTGCGCGCGCCGGCGGCGACGCCGCGGCGGTTGGCGGCCACCGCGCCCATCATCGCGGCGGTGTTGGGCGAGTTGAACATCCCCGAGCCGATCCCGGTGATCAGCAGCCACAGCGCGGCGGCGACGTAGCTCGTCGTCAGGCCGAGCGTGGTCATGCCCGCCATCCCGATCGCGCTGACGAGCATCCCCGCGGCCGCCAGCGCGCGCGAGCCGTGGCGGTCGGCGTAGATGCCGGCCAGCGGCGAGGCGATCAGCATCCCCAGCGCGAGCGGCGCGAGCTTGAGCCCGGCGACGATCGGGTCGTCGCCCTGCGCGCCCTGGAAGTAGAAGACGAAGACGAAGGTCAGCGCGAAGCGCGAGAGCCCGTTGATGAACGCCGCGAGCGTGGCCATCGCGAACAGGCGGTTGGCGAAGATCGTCAGGTCGAGCATCGGCGCCTCCTGATGGCGCTCGATGAGGACGAACAGCGGCAGCAGCACGGCGCCGGCGACGATCGGCACGATCGTCATCGCCCCCGTCCAGCCGTCCAGCCCGCCGCGCGAGACGCCGAAGACCAGGCCGGTCAGCCCCACCACGAACGTGAGCGTCCCCCACGGGTCCAGCCCCCGGACGTGGTCGACGCGCGCCAGCTCGCGCAGGATGTGGTGGGCCCACAGGGTCCCGAGCACGCCGAGCGGCACGTTGAACCAGAAGACCCACGGCCAGGCGATCGCCACCAGCCCGCCGCCGAGGACCGGGCCGATGACCAGGCCGATCGCGGCCACCATGACGTTGGTGCCCATCGCGACGCCGAGCTGCTCGCGCGGGAAGGCGTCGGTCACCAGCGCGGACGCGTTGGCGAACAGCAGCGCGCCCCCGATCCCCTGCACGATCCGCCACAGGATGAGCTGCGTGCCGTTCGCGCTGAAGCCGGCGCCCAGCGAGGCCAGGGTGAAGACCGCGAAGCCGAGGACGTAGGCCTGCTTGCGGCCGAACAGGTCCGACAGGCGCCCCGCGGTGAGCACCAGCACGGTCGAGGCGATCATGTAGGCGAGGATCACCCAGACCAGCGAGAGCAGGCTGGTGTGCAGGGAGCGCTCGAGGTCGGGCAGCGCGATGATCAGCGTCCCGGAGTTGATCGTCGCCAGCAGCATCCCGAGGCTCGTGCAGGACAGCGCCCACCACCGGTAGTGCTCGTGGTCGGCGCTCACGCCGAGGCGTCGTGTGGCCATCGGTTCCTTCCGGGACGAAGCTCTAGCTGACGTACACGTCAGATAGTACGCGAGCGGCCGGTCGCGGACGCCCGCGCGGGCAGCCCGCCGGCCGCCCCCCGCGCACGCCCGAGGTCATCGGGCGAACCTATACTCCGCCGCCGTGGAGGCCAGCGTCTCGATCATCGGCGGCTCCGGCGCGCTGGGCTTCGGCCTCGCCGTGCGCCTCGGCGGCGCCGGCGTCCCGATCGTGATCGGCTCCCGGGACGCGGGCCGTGCCGCGGAGGCCGCGGGCCGCGCCGCCGCCGCCGTGCCCGGCGCGAGCTTCGAGGGCCTCGAGAACGCGGCCGCCGCGGCGCGCAGCGAGCTCGTCGTCCTGTGCGTCCCGTTCCGCTCGCAGTCCGAGACGCTCACCAACCTGAAGGGCACGCTGCGCGAGGGCCAGCTCGTGGTCGACGCGACGGTCCCCCTCGCCGCCGCCGTCAGCGGCAAGGCCACGCGGATGCTCGGGGTGTGGCAGGGCTCGGCGGCCGAGCAGGCGGCGGAGATGGTCCCGGACGGCGTGCGGGTCGTCTCCGCCCTGCACTCGGTCAGCGCGGCGACGCTCGGCGACCTCGGCGCCGAGCTGGGCGAGGACGTCCTGGTGTGCGGGGACGCCAAGGCCGACAAGCAGCGCGTGATCGCGCTGATCGAGCGCATCGACGGCCTGCGCGGCGTCGACTGCGGGCGGCTGGAGACCTCGCGGATCACCGAGTCGCTCACCGCCCTGCTGATCGGCGTGAACATCCGCTACAAGACGCACGCCGGGATCAGGATCACCGGCCTGGGCTGATGGGCGGCCCCGTGGTCGTCCTGGCCGGCGGCACCGGCGGCGCGAAGCTCGCGCGCGGGATGCTCGACGTCGCCGGGGACGACCTCGTGGTCATCGCCAACACCGCCGACGACGCCGAAGCCCACGGCGGTCACGTCTCCCCCGACCCGGACCTGTGCCTGTTCTGGCTGGCCGACCGCATCGACGGGCGCGGCTGGGGCCTGGCCGGCGACAGCTTCCGGGTGATGGACGCCCTGCGCGCCCTGGGCCGCGACGTGTGGTTCAACCTCGGCGACGAGGACCTCGCGATCTGCCTGGACCGCCAGGCCCGGCTGCAGGACGGCGAGCGCCTGACCGACGCGCTGGCCCACCTGGCCCGCTCGCTCGGCGTGCGCGCCCGCGTGCTGCCGATGAGCGACGGCGCCGTGCGCACGCGCGTGCGGGCCGCCGGCCGCTGGTGGGACTTCCAGGAGTTCATGATCCGCCACGGCGGCGCGGGGCCCGTGGAGGACGTGCGCTTCGAGGGCGCCGAGGCGGCGGCCCCGCCGCCCGAGGCGCTCGACGCGATCGCGGCGGCCCGTGCGATCGTGATCGGCCCCTCCAACCCCGTGATCTCCATCCGCCCGATCCTCGCCGTGCCCGGCATCCCCGAGGCGCTCCGCGCCGCCCGCGCCCCCGTGGTGGCCGTGTCGCCGATCGTGGACGGCGCGGTGCTGAAGGGCCCGACGGCCGCCTTCATGGCGTGGGCCGGGCAGCCGCTGTCGGCCGCCGGCATCGCCGCGCTGTACGGCGACCTGCTCGACGGGGTGGTGTGCGACGAGCGGCCGGCCGGGCTGCCCGTCCCGGCGCTGCAGACCCCGACGCTGATGGCCGACGCCGCGGGGCGCTTGCACGTGGCGCGCGAGACGCTGCGCTTCGCGGCGGGGCTGGCCCGATGAGCTCCAGCCGCCCGGAGACGATCGCCGTGCTGCCCGTCAAGCGCTGGGACACCGCCAAGCAGCGGCTGGCCAAGGACCTCGGCAAGGGCACGCGCCGCGCGCTCGTCGAGGCGATGGTCACCGACGTGCTGATCGCCCTGCGCCGCTCCCAGAAGGTCGACCTCACGCTCGTCATCACCCGCGAGCCCGCCGTCGAGGCGCTCGCGCACGGCTACGACGCCGACACCGTCCACGACACCGCGGAGGAGACGCACAGCGCCGCCGCGGCGCTCGGCATCCAGCGCGCGGTCGAGCGGGGCGCCCGGCGCGTGCTGCTGATCCCCGGCGACTGCCCGGCGCTGGACCCCAAGGAGCTCGACGCGCTGCTCGCGCGCCGGGTGGCCGACGACGGCGAGGTCGTGATCGTGCCCGACCGCCACGGGACGGGGACCAACGCGCTGCTGCTCTCCCCGCCGCAGGTCATCGCGCCGGCGTTCGGGCCCGGCAGCCGGGAGCGCCACGAGCGCCTGGCCGCGGAGGCCGGCGTGCGCTGCGTGGTCGACGAGGTCCGGTCGCTCGTGCTCGACGTCGACACCGCCGAGGACCTCGACGCGGTGCGCGAGGCGCTCGGCGAGGGCGTCGGCAACGCGGCTCACACCCGCGGGATGCTCAGCCGCCTCGCGCGGCGATGACGCTGACCGCCGCGGCGGTCCCGGGGCTGCCGGAGATCCGGGCCGGCGACGACCTGGCCGCTCTGGTGGCCGCGCGCGCGGACCTGCGCGCCGGCGACGTCGTCGTCGTCGCCCACAAGGTGGTCTCCAAGGCGGAGGGCCGGGTGGTGCGCCTGGCCGACGTCGCCCCCGGCGACCGCGCCCGCCGGCTGGCCGCCGAGCTCGGCAAGGACCCGGCGCAGGTCGAGGTGGTGCTGCGGGAGAGCGACGAGGTCGTCCGCGCCGAGCGGGGGGTGATCATCTCGCGCACCCGCCACGGCTTCGTGTGCGCCAACGCCGGCGTCGACGCGTCCAACGCCGCCGCGGACGGCGAGCTCGTGCTCCTACCCGAGGACCCCGACGCCTCGGCGCGCGCGCTGCGCGCCGGGCTCCCCGGCCGCCCGGCGGTCGTGATCACCGACTCCTTCGGCCGGGCCTGGCGCCACGGGCAGGTCGACGTCGCGATCGGCATCGCGGGCCTCGCGCCGCTGGAGGACTGGCGCGGGCGCGACGATGCCCGCGGCCGCACGATGCGCGCGACGTGGATCGCCGTCGCCGACGAGGCCGCGGCCGCCGCCGACCTCGTCCGCGCGAAGGACGGCGGGCAGCCCGTCGTCGTGCTGCGCGGTCTGGAGCGCCACGTGACCGCGGCCGACGGCCCCGGCGCGCGGGAGCTCGTGCGCGGCCGCGCCGAGGACCTCTTCCGCTGACGCTCCCGCTGGGTTAGCGTCGTCCGGACCTGCCACCACCCGGAGGAGCGCGCATGCGCAAGCTCGCGAACGACCTGGTCCAGCGGCACGGCGAGGAGGCCCGGAGGTGAGCGCCGTGCCCGGCGCCAGCGTCCGCTACATCGTCGACGACGTCGACGCCGCGATCGCCTTCTACCGCGACCTGCTCGGCTTCGCCGTCGACATGCACCCCGCGCCGAGCTTCGCGATGCTCTCCAGGGACGGCCTGCGCCTGCTGCTCAGCGCGCCCAGCGGGCAGGGCGGCGGCGGCCAGGTGCTGCCCGGCGGCCGCCGGCCCGAGCCGGGCGGCTGGAACCGCTTCCAGCTCGAGGTCGCCGACCTCGCCGGCGAGGTGGAGCGGCTGCGGGCCGGCGGCGCGGCCTTCCGCAGCGAGATCGTGCAGGGCGTCGGCGGCGACCAGGTGCTCGTCGAGGACCCGTCCGGCAACGCCGTGGAGCTGTTCGCGTCCCACCGCTGACGGGCCGGCGGGCAGCCGTACCCAAGATGGGTGGGTGGCCCCATGTGAGGCGTCCTGCCGGAGCGCCACCCTGAGGCCATGTCCGCGCACCCCAATCCCCCGCTCACCCCGGTGTCGGCGTCCGGGATCCGCGACGTGCTCGCGGCCGAGCGCGACCTGCACCGCCGCCAGCGCGCGCTGGTGATCGCGAGCCTCGTGGCCTGCCCGGCGCGGGCGCCCCGGCCCGCGCCGCAGCGCTGAGCGCCGCCAGAGGTCGTCGCTCGACCCCCGCGCGGCGCGGCCCTTGCCCGCCCGGGTCGTCGCCGCGGGCTGGTTGACGAGCGCCTGGTAGTCGCGGCACGGCTCGCCGCGCAGGCCCGGGCACGGGGGCAGCGGCGTCGGCACCGAGATCCCGGGCACCACCGGCAGCGTCAGCCGGGAGCGCATGTGGTGCGCGTAGGCCAGCACCACCGTCGCGGTCCCCTGCGGCTGCGCCCCGCCGAACGCCCAGACGGGCTGGTCGCCGCCCGGCGCCTGGATCGTGACGCGGATGCGCGAGCCGGCCCGGTAGACGTGGCCCTGGTAGTACAGCGGCACGTCGACCTGCGAGAACCGGTCGGTCGGGAACGGCTTGTCGTCGCGCTGGGTGAGGCTCGGCACGGGTTCGAGCGTCGTGCTCTTGTGCTTGTCGAGCTTGCGCCCGGTGCCGCGCAGCCAGCCGCTCTGGACGTAGGTCTCCTTGCCGTCCGGACGGACCTCGGACACCGTGACCTGCAGGTCGAGCGTCGGGGTGGACGGCTTGATCCAGGCCCGCAGCGCGCCGGGGCCGACCACGGTGGTCGTGCTGCTCAGCGGCGCGGTCACGTAGGACAGCGCCTTACCAGCCGGGCTCTGCGCCCACTGGTACGGGGGCGTCGCCGTCCACAGCCCGTTGGTCCCCGAGCCGGTGTTGCCGGTGAAGTCGGTCGCGGGCCGCGCGGCCTGGTCCCAGGTGAACTGGTCGCTGCCGCCGACCTTCTTCGGCGGCGTGCGGTCGTTCAGCGTGCCGCCCGCCCCGAGGTACCACGACCGCGCCTTGGTCCCGGGCAGCGGGAAGCGCGGGAAGGACTGCTCGAAGCCGGCGACGGGCGCGCCCGGCGTGCTGCCGCCGGCCCCGTTGTCGAACAGGATCCGGACCTGCGGCTGCGCCTGGAAGGCGGCCAGCGCCGACGCGTAGTCCGGCTGGGCCTGGATCGGGTCGTCCGGGAGCGTCAGCCCGGGGATCCCCATCGCGGTCTGGAAGACCACCGGCGCGAGCGCCTTGATGGCGGGCGACAGGCTGGGCTTTCGCTGCGCGACGTAGAGCTCGAGGAAGTCGAACCAGCGGTTGAACGTCGCCGGGTCGAGCGAGTCGATGTGCGTCCCGTTGGTGAACGTGAACCACTTCTGCTTGGTGCCCGTGAAGCGGTCGGCGAGCTCGGGGCAGTGCCCGCCCGTCTGCTCGTCGGTGAACTGGCAGGCCAGGAACACCGGCGCCTTGATCTTGTTCACGAAGGTGACGGGGGCCAGCGGATCGGCCACCGACGGGACGTAGAAGTGGTTGGCGTCGATCTTCTTGAGCAGGTCGACCGCCTGGTCGTGCAGCGCCTGGTTGGCCTTGCAGGTCTCATCGCCGGCGTTGATCCGGTCCAGCGCCCACGACTGGCCCCCGGTGGGCGACGCGGGCAGCGCGTCGTGCACGCGGTCCTTGGCCCACGACAGCGCGAAGCCCGAGTTCAGGATGCCGCCCGGGTAGAGCGTCGTCTGCGTGTTGTCGATCACCGACAGCGGCGTGATCGCGGACAGGCTGGGCGGCTGCGTGGCGGCGACGAAGAGCTGGCTGATGCCGCCGTAGGAGATGCCCATCATGCCGACCTTGTTGTGCAGCACCCACGGCTGGCGCGCGACGGTCTCGATGACGTCGTAGCCGTCGAGGCCCTGGAGCGGCTCGAAGTAGTCGAAGGCGCCGCCCGAGCAGCCGGTGCCGCGCATGTTGACGTCGACGACGGCGTAGCCGAGCAGGTTGGCGATCTGCGAGATGCCGCTCTCGGCGCTCGAGGGCCGCGCGTAGCCGTAGCCCGCGTACTCGATCAGCGTCGGGTACGGGCCCGGGCCGGACGGCAGGCGCACGTCGATGGCGAGCTGCGTCCCGTCGCGCGTCGTGAGGTAGCCGTAGCCGCTCGCCGGGATCGTCTGCCCGAAGATGCTCGTGCTCGGCGGGGCGGACCGGTCGGGCAGCACCGTGAACGACGGCGACGCGGCGTCCTCGCCGGCCTGGCGGACGCGGTAGCCGTCGCCCGCCTTGACGTCGCGGTACACGATGCCGCCGAGGTCCCCGGCCTGCTGGGAGAGGACCTTGTGGCCCTTGCGGTCGAGCAGGTCGTAGGTGGCGCCGGGCTGGGCCCCGGTCACGTCCACCTGCTCCACGCTCCCGCGGGCGGTGAAGCTCACCTGCGCCTTGGCGGCGCTCTTGGCCTGCGCGGCGGAGGCGCCCAGCAGGCCGGTGAGGCCGAGGGCGAGCGTGAGGAGGATCGCGCCCAGCGTCAGCGGGCGGCACGTCGTGTCCGTACGGTGCATGCGCGCACCCTCTCATCCCAGCTGACCGGCGTCCAGTAGGACCGTGCGCCAGGGTCAGGAGCCGAGGCGCTCGACGCGGTAGGTCCGCGCCCCCCGCGGGGTCTCCACCGTCACCGTCTCGCCGGGCGCGCGGCCGATCAGCGCGCGGGCCACCGGCGACTCGGCCGACAGGCGCCCCGCGGCCAGGTCGGCCTCGGTCGGGCCCACGATCGTCCAGCGGAACGCGCGGCCCGTCTCCTCGTCGACGACCTCCGCGGTCGTCCCGAAGGCCACCACGCCGGTGCTCGTGTCGGCCGCCGTGACCACGGCGTTGCGCAGGCGGCTCTGCAGGCGCTGGATCTTCGTCTCCAGGTGCGCCTGGTCCTCCTTGGCGATGTGGTACTCGGCGTTCTCCTTGAGGTCGCCCATCTCGCGGGCGAAGGAGATGCGCTTGGCGATGGCCTGGCGCGCCGTGGTCTCGAGCTCGTGCAGCTCGGCGCGCAGCGCCTCCAGGCCCTCGGCGGTGATCGCCTCGCCGCCGCCGCCGGCCTCCTGGCCGCTCACGGCGCGGGGACGGTCGCGGGCAGCGGATGGTGGCGGCGCAGCGCGTAGAGCGTGGTGCGCTCGGCCGCGGGGCGCCCGGCCGCGTGGGCGGCGGCGATCAGGTCCTCGGGATCGAGCTTCACCCCGTGGTAGCTGCCCGCCATGCGGCTGATCGACTCCTCCATCAGCGTCCCCCCGAGGTCGTTGACCCCCCACGACAGCGCCTCGGTCGCGGCGTCCAGCCCCATCTTCACCCACGACGCCTGCACGTTGGGGATCGTGCGCCCCAGCGCGAGCCGGAAGACCGCGGTGTGCTTGAGGTTCTCCTCCCGCGAGATCTCCTCCACCCCGTGCGTGCGCCCGAGCAGGGTCATGAACGGGATGAAGCTCAGCGGCACGAACTCGGTGATCCCGCCGGTGCGCTCCTGCAGCTCGCGCACGACGCGCATGTGCTCGGCGAGCTCCCACGGCTCCTCCACGTGGCCGAACATCACCGTGCTCGTCGAGCGCAGCCCGGCGCGGTGGCTGGCCTCGATGATCTCCACCCAGCGCGCCGCGGTCAGCTTGTTGGGGCTGATGCGCTCGCGCACCCCGTCGTGCAGCACCTCCGCCGCGGTGCCGGGCGTGGAGTCCAGGCCCGCGTCGCGCAGGCGCGCGAACACCTCCGCCGGCGGCAGGCCGGAGATGTCGCACATGTGCGCGATCTCCATCGGCGAGTAGGCGTGGACGTGCAGGTCGGCGCCCAGCCGCGCCGCCGTCGACTTGATCAGCCGCAGCCAGCCCAGGTAGTCCTCCAGCGTCCAGTCGGGGTGGATGCCCGACTGCATGCAGATCTCCGTCGCCCCGAACTCCACGGCCTCCTCGACGCGCCCGGCGAACGCGTCGCGGTCGTGCTCGTAGGCCTCCGGCGAGCGCTTGCCCTGCCCGAAGCCGCAGAACGCGCAGCCGACGATGCACACGTTGGAGACGTTGATGTTGCGGTTGACGACGAACGTCACGGTGTCGCCGGCGACCTCGGCGCGCAGCTCGTCGGCCGCGGCGCGCAGGTCGGCGATCGCCTCCGGGCGCGTCTCGGCGAACAGCGCGGTCAGCTCGTCCGGCGAGAGCGCGATGCCGTCGCGCCCCCGCGCGATCGCGCCCGCCACCAGGTCGGGGCGCAGCGGCCGCGGCGGCTCGAGGCGCCCGCTGCCGCTGCGCGGGATGAAGCTCCAGTAGCGCGCCTTGACGACGTCGAGCACGCCCTGGGCCAACCATGCGGGGTCGATGTACTGCCCGTAGACGCAGAGGCGCTCGGTCAGCGCGACCCCGTCGGCCTGCAGGCGCTTGCGCACCTGGTGCGGCGACGGGAACGGGTGCTCGGGGCTGATGTGGTCGCCGTTGGCGCTCAGCCCGCCGAGGTCGGTCGCGCCCGCCGCCACCAGCTCGGGCCACCAGTCCGCGAGGTTCGGCGGGACCTGGATGCCCACGCCGGGCAGCAGCTCCCGCGCCGCGCCGATCAGCTCGCGCATGTCGGCGATCGAGACCGGCGGGCCCGTCCGCGCCCACCCCGGCAGCTCCCGCGACGGCTGCTCGCCGATGCCCGTCGCCCAGTAGCGCCGCGCGGCCTCGTCGGCGATCTCGGCCGGCTCCTGGCCGTAGTAGGAGTCGTGCGGGACGAAGTTCTGCAGGATCACCTCCTGCAGGTGCCCGTGCTCGGCGTGCAGGACGGCCAGCGCCTCGAGCGCGCGGATGCGGTCCGCGGGGTCCTCGCCGATCCCGACGAGGATCCCGCTCGTGAACGGGATCCGCAGCTCCCCGGCCCAGCGGATCGTCTCCAGGCGCCGCGCCGGGTCCTTGGTCGGCGAGCCCTGGTGGGCGACGAGGTCGTCGCGGACCGACTCGAGCATCAGGCCCTGCGACGCCGTGACCTCGCGCAGCCGGGCGAGGTCGTCCCTCGCCAGCACCCCGAGGTTGGTGTGCGGCAGCAGCCCGCGCTCGAGCGCCCGCTCGCAGGCCCACACGACGTAGGAGGTGAAGTCGCGGTGGCCGTAGGAGGCCAGGCGGGCCGCGACCTCCGGGTTGACCTCGGGGCGCTCGCCGGTCAGCACCAGCAGCTCCTTGACGTTGCGCCGCACGGCGCCGTCGAGCAGGGCCACGACCTCCTCGGGCGTGTGCAGGTGCGCCTGGTGGGTCTTGAACGCGCAGTACTTGCAGTAGCACTGGCAGGTCCGCGACAGCGACAGCGTCACGTTGCGCGAGAAGGTCACACGGCGGCGCATGTCCGGCCAGTCTACGGAGGCCCGGACCTGGACCCCGCGGCCCTCCCGCGGCCGTATCCTCGGGCGCCGTGCACCGTCCGCAGCGCCTGGTCGCCCCCCTCCTGGCGGTGGCGCTCGCCCTCCTCGCGGGCGCCTGCGGGCAGTCGTCCTCGGCGCGCCCCGACGCGTCCGCGACGCTCGAGCTCGACTTCCAGCCCAACGCGGTGCACGTCGGCATCTACCTCGCCCTGGCGCGCGACTACACCGGCGCGGAGGGTGTCGACCTGTCGGTCAAGGCGCCCACCGCGTCGACCGACAGCGTGAAGCTGCTGACGACCGGCCGCGCCGACTTCGCCATCCTCGACATCCACGACCTGGCGCTCGCGCGCCAGCAGGGCAAGGACCTGGTCGGCGTGATGGCCGTCGTCCAGGGCCCGCTGGCCAGCGTCATCGCCCCGGCCGGCGTGCGCACGCCGCGCGACCTCGAGGGGCGGCGCGTCGGCGTGACCGGGCTGCCCTCCGACGACGCGGTGCTGGACTCGATCGTCCGCGGCGCCGGCGGCGATCCCGCGAAGGTGCGCAAGACCACGATCGGCTTCGACGCGGTCCCCGCCCTGCTGTCCGGCAAGGTCGCCGGCGCGACGGCGTTCTGGAACGCCGAGGGCGTCGCGCTGAACGCCAAGGCGTCCTCCCGCGGGCCGTTCCACGCCTTCCGCGTCGACCGCTACGGGGCGCCGTCCTACCCGGAGCTGGTGCTGACCGTGACCCGCCAGACGCTGGACGACGACCCCGCGCTCGTGGGCGCCACCGTCCGGGCGCTGCAGCGCGGCTATCGCGCGGCGCTGATCGACCCGGACAGCGCGGTGGAGGCGCTCGTCGAGGCCGATCCCGGGCTCGACCGGAACCTGATGGCCTCCGAGCTCGACGCGGTGCAGCCGCTCTTCCAGGCCGACGACGGCACGGTGGGGACCTTCGACGAGCCCGCCCTGGCGCGCTGGGCGCAGTGGGAGCGCCGCTTCGGGATCGTCCGCCGCGCGCCGGACGTCGCGCGCGCCTTCTCCCCGCACCTCGCGCGCGTCGGCGCCGCCGAGGCCAAGCAGGACAGCGGCTGACGCCGGCACGGCCGGGACGACGGGCACGGCGCGGATGCCGAGGCCGCCGCTACTGCGCGCGGACCCGGCGGAACTCCTGGCGGACCGACTCGGGCCGCCCCCACCCCTGGGTGATCTCGACGCGGCCGGAGCGCACCTCGCGCACCGCGAGCTCGCCCTCGATGCCCGCCTCGTCGAGCAGCTTCAGCGTGCCGTGGACGACCGACGGCGCGGCCGCGTGGCCGAAGCGGTGGGCGATCAGCACCCGCCAGTGCCAGTCGTGCTCGGAGTAGGGCTGCGCGTTGGTGGTGACCATGTAGGTCGCCGCGTCGATGTAGCGGTCCTCGTCGAAGATGCGCACGTCGATCTCGAGGTCCGTCCAGTCGTCGGGCAGGGACTCGAGGACCGTGGCGAAGGTGTCGGCGAGGGACGGCATCGGCTGCAGCGTACCCTCCTGATGAGATGACGCCGCTCGCCGCGCAGAGCACCGACTGGGAGGCGATCACCCGCGCCTGCGGGCTGGTCGACCGCTCCGAGGCGGGCAAGCTCGCGCTCACCGGGCCGGAGGCCGCGGCGTTCCTCGGCGGCCAGGTCACCAACGACGTCGAGGCGCTGGGACCCGGCAGCGGCTGCTACGCGGCGCTGCTGACCAACAAGGGCAAGATGCTCGCCGACCTGCGGGTCCTCGCCATCTCCGAGCCCGGCCCCGAGCTGCTGCTGCTGACCGAGCGCGCGGCGCTGCAGGCGCTGTTCGACGTGCTGCGCCGCGCGGTCATCGGGTGGGGCGCCGAGCTGCACAAGCGGACCCTGCAGCAGGGCCTGCTGTCGCTCGTGGGCCCGCGGGCGCGCGCGATCGCGGGCGCGGAGGACCTTCCCGCCGACGAGCACGCCAACCGCCGCGGCGAGGTCGCCGGGCGGCCGGTCGTCCTGATCGCCACCGACGCCGGCGTGGACGTCGTCTGCGCGGCGGAGGACGTCGACGCGGTGCGCGCCGCGCTGGTCGCCGCCGGCGCCGCGCCCGTCGCCGAGGCGGCGGCCGAGGCGCTGCGGGTCGCGACGGGGCGCCCGCGCTACGGCGTCGACCTCGACGACACCGTGATCCCGCAGGAGGCGGGGCTCAACGCCCGCGCCGTGTCGTTCTCCAAGGGCTGCTACGTCGGGCAGGAGACCGTGGCCCGGCTGCACTACAAGGGCAAGCCCAACCGCCACCTGCGCGGCCTGGAGCTGAGCGCGGAGGCGCAGCGCGGCGACGTCCTGCGCAAGGGCGACCGCGACGTCGGGCGCCTGGGCAGCGTCGCCGTCGTGCCCGGCCGCGGGCCCCTTGCCCTCGGGCTCGTGCGCCGCGAGGCGGAGCTCGGGGACGTGCTCGCGGTCGGCGACGGCGACGAGGGCATCACCGCCCGCGTCGTCGAGCTGCCGTTCGGCGGCCTCTAGCGGCCGGCCGCGCGGCGCTCGCCGCGGCGGCGGTCCAGCGTGCCCGCGCGGCGGTCGGCGGGTCCGGCGCGGCGCTCGAGGCCGTGCGGGGCGCCGAGCGCCCG
>JAICJK010000460.1 GCA_025928415.1 Solirubrobacteraceae bacterium
CCCGTCTCCCCGTCGCGCGACTCCGCGGCCTGGCCGAGGCGGCGCACGACCTCGAGCTGGGTGGCGCGCAGCTCCGCCGTGCGGTCGGTCACCGCGGCCTCCAGGCGCGCGTTGGCCTCGGTGACCTGCCGGCGGCGGCGCTGCTCGGCCGCGTAGCTGGCCAGGCAGGCGCCCAGCGTCGCGATCGCGAGGGCGACCAGCGGCGGGCTCACCGGCACCACGGTCCCGTGGTCGAACGCCACCTGGGCGACGAGCAGGTAGCCGATCGCCGCGGCGGGCGCGGCCACCGCGGCCGCGATCGCGCCGCCGAGGCGGCAGGCCAGGGCGGGCAGCGCGGCGAGCGCCAGCACGAGCGCGACCCCGAGCCAGCCCGGGGCGTCGCGCAGCGGCAGGTCGTGCATGACCGTCCAGATCGCGTTGGCCTGCAGCTCCGGGCCGCTCATCGGCTTCGAGCCGGCCGGCGTGGTGTGCAGGTCCTGGAGCGTCGGCGCGCCGGCGCCGACGACGACGACCTTGCCGCGCAGGCGCGCGGGGTCGATGCGGCCCACGATCAGGTCCGAGAAGGAGTACGTCGGGATCGTGCCGGGCGGTCCGCGGAAGTCGATCCACGCCTGTCCGTCGCGGAAGCCGGACGGGTCCGGCGGCGGCGCCGTCAGGCCCTGGGCGCCGGCCACCGCGAGCGAGGTCAGGCCGCCATAGGCGGCCGGCAGCTTCTGCACGTCGCCGCCGGGCTGCTTGACGACGTTGGCCGCCGCGGCCCGGGCGTGATGGGCGCGCAGCACCTCGTCGCCGCCGAGCACGTCGCTGCCGCCGCCGGCGTCGGTCTCCGTCGTGGCGAGGACCACGTTGCGGGCGCGGCCGACGGCGCCGATCAGCGCGTTGTCCTCGCGCGCGACGGTCGGCTCGGTGAACTGGACGTCGTAGACGATCCGCCGCGCCCCGGCGCGGCGCAGGGCGTCGATGGCCTTCGCGTGGACGGAGCGCGCGAACGGCCACTGCAGCGCGAGCTCGTCGAAGGTCTTGTCGTCGATCGCGACGACGGCGATGTCGCCGGCCGGCTGCGGGCCGCGCTCGGCGAAGCGCAGGCTGACCGTGTCCTGCTCGAGCTGGGGCAGGACGTCGCTGTGCGCGAGGACGAGGCCCGCCGCCGCCCCGAT
Organism: Solirubrobacteraceae bacterium; assembly: GCA_025928415.1. Classification (GTDB taxonomy): domain Bacteria; phylum Actinomycetota; class Thermoleophilia; order Solirubrobacterales; family Solirubrobacteraceae; genus Paraconexibacter. The sequence goes on from JAICJK010000460.1 coordinate 1,158, forward strand.
GACCACCGCGACCAGCAGCCCGAGCCTCGCGTGGGCGCCGCGCCGGCCCGGCCGGCGGCGCCAGGGGCGGTCAGCGCGCATGGCGGGCGAGGTGGGAATGCCCCGCCCGGACCAGGACCGTGCGGCCCGTGCGGCGGTCGCGGACGGCGACCTTGCCGCTGAGCACCGTGGTGAGCGTCCCGTCGCAGCGGTCGGTGGTGCGCCAGCGCGTGCCGCGCACGGTGGCCACGCTGTCGCGGCCGCGGGTGCGGAACCGCCCGCCGTGGTCGCTGCCCCACAGGCTGCGCACGACGTGGCGCTTCTTGGCCGTGCGATGCCCGCTGCGCTCGGTGCGCCGCTTGGCCGCCATCGCGGCGCGCGCGCCGCGCTTGGCACGGTGGGCCGGGACGCAGGCCGCGAAGCTGCCGCCCCGGAGGACGAGCTCGGTCATGCCCTTGGCCCCGTGGGGCTGGCGGACCTGGAAGACGGCGCCGCGGAAGCTCCCGGTCTGGGTCCGGCCGGCGCGGTCCAGGGCGCTGCGCAGCACGACCGTCCCGCGGCGCGCGTCGATCACCGAGCCCACGGGGACCTCGCCGCCCACGGCGTCGAGCGTGACGTAGCGGTCGGACCCGGGCTTGCGGACCTTGACGGTGCCCTTGCCGGCCGCGACCGCGACGGAGCGGCCGAGGTCGGGCCTGCCGTCACCGCGCTCGCCACCCTGGTCGTCGCCCGGCAGCTTCGGGCCGACCGCAACGGGCGCCGGCGGGCGCCCGCGGGAGCCGGGGCCGCCCGAGACGAGCCCCTCCGGGGGCGACTCCGACGGGTTGAGGGTCACGCGGCCGATGCGGTCGGGGCCCTGCGCGGTGTACCACAGGCTGCCGTCCGGGCCGGTCGTCAGATCGACGGTGCTTCCGCCCGCGGGCAGCGGCAGGACGCCGAAGGAACCGGTCGCGTCCACGCGGCCGAGCGCGGCGCGGCCCTTGAGCGTGAACCACAGCGCCCCGTCCGGGCCGGTGGCGATCGCGCCGGGCTTGTTGGCCGTCCCGAGGCCCTGCTCGGTGATCGTCCCGTCCGCGGCGATGCGGCCGATGACGCCCTGGGCGCCGTCGCTGCCCGTGCCGGCGCTGTCGCCGGCCTCCTCGCCGCCGTCGTCGCTGCCCGGGCCGGCGAGCGCCGTGAACCAGATCGCGCCGTCGGCGCCGGCAGCGAGGTCCGCGGGACGCCCGGCCGAGGGCGGCGCGAAGGTGCGCATCGCACCGGTGGCCGGGTCCAGGCGCACGATCCAGCCGCCCGGCGCCTGCTGGGACCACCACAGCGCGCCGTCGGTCCCCCGCACGATGCCCTGCGGCGAGGCGGCCGTGCCCGCCGCCGCCCCCTCGGTGATCGTCCCGTCGAGCGCGATGCGGCTGACGCGGCCGCTGCGCAGCTCGGTGAACCAGAGCGCGCCGTCGGGGCCCGCGGCGAGGTCGGCGGGCTGGCCGTCGCCGGCGAGGCCGGCGGTGAAGGTCGTGGACTTCCCGGCGGGCGTCATCCGCCCCAGCGCCCCCGGCACGCCGGCCACGGTGAACCACAGGTTGCCGTCGGCGCCCAGCGCGATGCCCGCCGCGGGGCCGCTGCCCGCACCGGAGGGCAGGCTCGTGACCGCGCCGTCCGGCGTGATGCGGCCCAGCGTGGCGGGCTTGCCGGCCTCGGTGAACCAGACGGCGCCGTCGGGGCCGGCCGCGATCGCGCCCGGGTGCGCGCCGCCCGGAAGGCCCGCCGAGA
>JAICJK010000144.1 GCA_025928415.1 Solirubrobacteraceae bacterium
GATGCTCGCGCTCGGCCAGGGCCGCGTCGGGATCGGGCCGGGGACGGTGGCCGCCGTCGCCTCCGGCGTGCTGGCCTCCACGGCGCTCGTCGTCTTCTACATCGCGCTGCGCAGCGGGGACGCCAGCCGCGTCGTGCCGCTGACCTCCGCGTACCCCGTGGTCACGCTGATCCTCTCGGCCCTGGTGCTGGCCGAGCGCATCACCGCGCTGCGCGCGGCCGGCGCGCTGATCGTCGTGTGCGGCGTCGTGCTGCTCAGCCTCGGGCACTGAGCCCGCGATCCACGCCTCGTCGCCGGGCTTTGGCGATCTGCACCAAAGCTCGCTGCGACCGGTGTGCACACGCCCGTTGCACCGCTCATGGGCTGCGGTCACACTGCGGGCAATCTGCGGCCTCGACAGTGCGTCAGCGCGCCGTGACGCAGGTCCGACGAGGAGACTGGAGCTGGATACGTGGGCATTCGCGTAGGAATCGACACGGGCGGGACGTTCACCGATCTCGTCGCCGTCGACGAGCAGACCGGGGACTGGTTCGTCGCCAAGGTGCCGTCCAACCCGTCGCGCCCGGTGGAGGCGCTGGCCGCTGCGGTGCAGCAGGCGCAGTTCGACCCGGCCGACGTGTCGTTCATCGTCGTCGGCACGACGATCGGCATCAACGCCGTCATCACCCGCACGGGTGCGCGCGTGATCTACCTCACCACCAAGGGGTTCGAGGACGTCCCGCACATCCAGCGGATCAACCGCAAGAACCACTACGACTTCGTGTGGCGCAAGCCCGCGCCGCTGGCCCGCCGGCAGGACTGCATCGGCATCGACGAGCGCGTGAGCGCCGAGGGCGAGGTCGTCCGCGCGCTCGACCCCGGCGAGATCCGGCGCGTGCTGCCCGAGCACGGCGGCGAGGACGTCGCGGTCGCCGTGTGCTTCCTGTTCTCCTACCTCAATCCCGCCTCGGAGCTGGCGGCCCGCGACGCGGTCGCGGCGATCGACCCGGGGCTGCCCGTCTCGCTCTCCCACGAGATCGCGCCGATCTGGCGCGAGTACGAGCGCGGCACGGCGGCGATCCTCGACGCCTACCTCAAGCCGACCGTCGACCGCTACGTCGACGGCGTCGGCGAGGCCTTCGCGGCGCAGGGCGTGCGGGCGAGCTGGTCGCTGCTGAAGTCCAACGGCGGCCACACGGTCTCGGCGCAGGCGCGCGAGCGCCCGGGCCACGTGCTGCTGTCCGGCATCGCGGGCGGCGCCATCGGCGGCGCGTACTTCGCGCGCGAGCGCGAGGCGCCCAAGGCGATCGTGCTCGACATGGGCGGCACGAGCTGCGACGTGTGCCTGATCGTCGACGGCGCCCCGCTGTTCTCCTCGGAGTACGAGATCGAGTTCGGCCTGCCGGTCGCCGTCCCCACGGTGAGCACCAAGACGATCGGCGCGGGCGGCGGCTCGATCGGCTGGATCGATCCGGGCGGCTTCCTGCAGGTCGGCCCGCAGAGCGCCGGGGCCGACCCGGGGCCCGCGTGCTACGGCAGCGGCGGCGAGGAGCCGACGCTCACCGACGCCAACGTCGCGCTGGGCCGGCTGAACCCGGAGTTCTTCCTCGGCGGCTCGCTGTCGCTCGACCCCGAGCTGAGCCGGGGCGCCCTCGCGCGGGTCGCCGCCGAGCTCGGGACCGACGCGGTGCAGGTCGCCTCCTCGATGATCCGGATCGCCAACGAGAACATGGCCAACGCGGTGCGCATCGTCACCGTCGAGGAGGGCGTCGACCCGCGCGACCACGCGCTCATCGCGATGGGCGGGGCCGGGCCGACCCACGCGGCAGAGATCGCCGAGGCGATCGGCATGGACCGCGTGATCGTGCCGCTGCACCCGGGCCTCACGTCGGCCTTCGGCGCGCTCGCGGCCGAGGTCCGCGTCGACGAGGTCAAGAGCGTGAACCTGAAGAGCACGGTCAGCTCGGCGGACACCGTCGACGCGCTGTTCGCCGAGCTCCAGGCGACCGCGGTCGAGAACTTCCGCGCCCAGGGCAGCTCGCCGGCCGCGCCGGCGGTCGCCCGGTCGATCGCGATGCGCTACGAGGGCCAGAACTACGAGCAGGAGATCCCGGTGCCGGAGGGCCCGATCACCGACGCGCTGCTGGCCGACGTCTTCGAGCGCTACCACCAGCTCCACCACGAGTTCTACGGCTACCGCCTCGACGCGCTGCCGGTCGAGCTCGTGCGCCTGCTGGTCACGGCGACCGCGGCCGACACCGCGCCGCTGCCCGCGCTGAGCCTCGACGTGCAGGGCGACGCGCCGGCCGGCGACCGGCCCGCCGCGCGCACCGCAGAGGTCCACTTCGGCGACGCCTTCCAGACCACGCCGGTGGTCGCGCGGACCGAGCTGATCGGCGCGGCGGTGCGGCAGGGGCCGCTGATCGTCGAGTCGATGGACACCACCGTGGTCGTCCCGCCGGGATGGGCCGTGGAGAGCGATCCCGTGGGCATCCTGGAGCTGCGCAGGACCTCCGCCCCGGCGTCCCCCCAGACCACCACCGGCGCGGTCGGCGCCGCCAACTAGATCGAGCGAGGAACGAGACCATGGCTGCTCAGGACAGGACGGCGGAGGGCATCGGCGACGGGATCGACCCGGTGCTGCTCGGCATCATCAACAACAACTTCGTGAACATCTGCCGCGAGATGGGGATCACGATGACGCGCACCGCGTTCTCGCCGATCTTCAACGAGGGCCTCGACTTCTCGTGCGTGCTGTTCGACCGCCACGGCAACATGATCGGCCAGGCCGAGTTCTGCCCCGCGCAGCTCGCGGCGAGCCTGTTCATCGTCCGCTGGACGGTCGAGGAGCTCGGCGTCGACTCCTTCGAGCCGGGCGACGTCGTGCTGCACAACGACCCCTACCGCGGCGGCGCGCACATCCCCGAGCACTCGGTCATCCGGCCGGTCTTCCACGGGGGCGAGCTGTGGGGCTTCGTGGCCAACGTCGGCCACCTCGCGGAGATCGGCGGCAAGGCCGTGGGCAGCTTCGCCGCGGACGCCACCGAGGTCTTCCAGGAGGGCCTGCGGATCCCGCCGGTCAAGATCGTCAGCCGCGACGAGAACAACCTCGACCTGTGGCGGCTGATCATGGCCAACCACCGCACCCCGCGGAACACGTGGGGCGACCTGAACGCCCAGATCGGGTCCCTGCGCGTGGCCGAGCGGCGGCTGCTCGAGCTGCTCGACCGCTACGGCGCGGAGTTCGTCTCCCAGGCCGCCGAGGAGCTCATGGACTACTCGGAGCGGTGGATGCGGGCGGAGATCGCGGCGATCCCCGACGGCAGCTACGAGTTCACCGACTGGATGGAGGACGACGGCGTCGTCGACGAGCCGGTGAAGTTCCACGTGACCGTCACGATCGACGGCGACCGCATGATCGTCGACTGGACCGGCAGCTCGCCTCAGGTCCGCGGGCCGATCAACGCGACCTACGGCGTGACCTCCGGCGCGGTCTACAACGCGGTCTTCCACGTGACGGACTCGAGCATCCCGAAGAACAGCGGCGCCTACCGGCCGATCCACATCATCGCGCCCCCCGGGACGGTGACCAACGTCGTCTACCCCGGGCCGTCGGTGGGCGGCAACACCGAGACCCACCCGAAGCTCGTCGACATGGTCACCGGCGCGCTGGCGCCCGTCATGCGCGACCGGGTGGCCGCGGCCGAGGGCGCCAGCGCCTGCAACTTCCTGTTCGGCGGGGTGCACCCCAAGACCGGCGACTACTACGCCAACTACCACCTCGAGGGCTGCGGCTGGGGCGCCAAGGACTACGACGACGGCAACGACTGCACGATCGTGGTGAACGGCAACTGCCGCAACACGCCGGTGGAGATCTTCGAGACGCGCTACCCGCTCGAGACCGTCGAGTACTCCCTGATCGCCGACTCCGGCGGCGCCGGCCGCCACCGCGGCGGTCTCGGCACGCGCCGGATCATGCGCGTCGGGGCGGGCGCCGAGGTGACCGCGAGCGCGCTCTTCGACCGCACCAAGGGCGAGTTCCGCGCCTGGGGCCTGGAGGGCGGCCTGCCGGGCGGGTACGGCGCGATCCTCGTCAAGCGCAACGGCGACACCGAGTTCCGCACCTTCCCCGAGGTCTACGGCACCGTCTCGGCCTCCAAGTTCACCAACATCCTCCTCAAGGAGGGCGACGAGATCATGCTCGACGCGCCCGGGGGCGGGGGCTTCGGCGACCCGCTCGAGCGCGACCGGGACGCCGTGGCGCGCGACGTCGCCGAGGGGATCGTGAGCCCGGAGGCCGCGCGCGACGTGTACGGCTGGGACGGATGACGACCGTGGGCCACTGGGAGCCGATCGTGACGCAGATCTGGGACACCGTGATCACGCCGTGCGACTGCTGCGGGCAGGTGGTGGCCAAGCGGCTGTGGGTCGTGGACGTGGACGGCGAGGAGCACCGGTTCTGCAGCACGCGCTGCGAGGAGCTCTACCGCACGCACGTCGTCCCGCAGCGCCGCGCGGAGACGGCGACATGAGCGGCGGCGGCATGAGCGGCGGCGCCGTGCGCGCGCCGGTACGGGCGCGGACCGGCTTCGAGGACGGGGCGGCGTTCGTCGACGGCCGCATCGTCCCGATCGGCGCGGCCACGATCTCGATCGTCGACACGGGCTTCTCCCGCTCGGACGTCACCTACGACGTCGTCGGCGTCTGGCAGGGCGCGTTCTTCCGCCTCGACGACCACCTCGAGCGCTTCGAGAGCAGCTGCCGCAGCCTCCGGCTGCGCCTGCCCCACACCCGCGAGGAGATGGCGGCGATCCTGGCCGACCTCGTGCGCACCGCCGGCCTGCGCGACTCCTACGTGGAGACGATCTGCACGCGCGGGGTGTCGCGCAAGGGCGTGCGCGACCCGCGCACGTTCGAGAACCGCTTCTACGCCTACGCCGTGCCGTTCGTCTGGCTGCTGCCCGAGGCCGACGCGGAGACCGGGATGGACGCGGTGATCGCGCGCACCGTGCAGCGGATCCCCACGACGTCGGTCGACCCGACGGTCAAGAACTTCCACTGGGCCGACCTCACCCGCGGCCTCTACGAGGCCTACGACCGCGGCGCGCGCTACCCGATCCTGCTCGACGCGGACGGGAACGTGACCGAGGGCGCGGGCTACAACGTCTTCGCGCTGGTCGACGGGCGGCTGCTCACGCCGGCCTCCGGCACGCTCGAGGGCATCACGCGCCGGACGGTCATGGAGCTCGCCGAGCGCGAGGGGATCCCCGCCGAGCTCGTCGCGCTGCCCGAGGCGACGTTCCGCCAGGGCGCGGAGCTGTTCGCGACGACCACCGCGGGCGGCGTGATGCCGATCACCTCGCTGGATGGCGAGCCGGTCGGCGACGGGACCGTCGGGCCCGTCACCCGCCGCCTGCGCGAGCTGTACTGGGAGGCCCACGCGGACCCCCGGTACGCCACGCCGGTCGACTACGGCGCCTAGCGGGCAGTGAGCGCGCCGGCCGCCAGCGAGGCCCCCGGCGTCCCGGCCGACCGGCTCCGGGACTTCGCGGTCGCGATCCTCGAGGCCGCCGGCCTGCCGGCGGCCGACGCGCGGGTCGTCGCCGACAGCCTCGTCGACGCCGACCTGCGCGGCATCCACTCCCACGGGGTCAGCCGCCTGGGCATCTACGTCCAGCGGCTGGACGCCGGGGGCAACCGCGCGCAGGGCCCCGTGACCGTGGTGGCCGATGCGCCGTCGCTGGCCGTCCTGGACGGCGGCGACCTGCTCTCGCAGGTGCCGAGCGCCCGCGCCGTCGCCCTCGCGGTCGAGAAGGCGCGCGCGACGGGTTGCGCCGCCGTCTCGGTGCGCGGCGCCGCGCACTTCGGCGCCGCCGGCTACTGGGCCCGGCTGATCGCCGAGCAGGGCCTGCTCGGCATGGCCAGCACCAACACGTCGCCGCTGATGGCGCCGTGGGGCGGGGTGACCACGGCGATCGGCACGAACCCGCTGGCGATGGCCTTCCCGTCGTCCGGGGAGGCGCCCGTCGTGATGGACGTCGCCACGAGCGAGACGACGTGGGGAGCGGTCGTCAACGCCTCGGCGGCCGGCGCGGCGATCCCGGACACCTGGGCGCTGGGGCGCGACGGCGCCGTCACGACCTCCGCGTCCGAGGCCGTCGCGGCGCGGCGCCTGCTGCCCTTCGGGCGCCACAAGGGCTACGCGATCGCCGTAGGCGTCGAGCTGCTGACCGGCGCCCTGGCCGGCGCCCGCTGCCTGTCGCAGGTCGCCGACATGTACGGCGAGCCCGAGGCGCCGATGGGGGCGGGGCTGTTCTTCCTCGCCCTCGACCCCGGCCGGCTGTCCCCGGCCGCCGGGCAGGCCTTCGCCGACGCGGTGCGCGACGCGCAGCGCGAGCTCAACGGCCTGCCCCCGGCCGCCGGCGTCGAGCGCGTGCTGTGGCCGGGCCAGCCCGAGGCCGAGCGGGCCGCGCGCCGCCGCGCGAACGGGATCCCGCTCCCCGCGCCGATCGTCGAGGACGTCCGGCGCGTCGCGGCCGGGCTCGGCGTCGCCGGGGACCGCGGGCCGTGGGCGGGCGCGGAGGGGGGCGCAGCGTGACCGCGCCCGCGCGGTGATCGACGAGCTGCACGGGCGCGTGGCGCTGGTCACGGGCGGCAGCGGCGGGCTGGGCGGCGCGATCTGCGAGCGCCTGGCGGGCGCCGGGGCGGCGGTCGCGGTCGGCTA
>JAICJK010000429.1 GCA_025928415.1 Solirubrobacteraceae bacterium
CTCAGCCACACGCCCCCCGTAAGGAGTTGCAGGACCCCAATGCTAACCCGCCGACCCGGCCCTGAGGCGGGGCCGGGTCTGACGGACACCTCGAAGCCGGGTCCTGTCCTGGCAGAGGGAAAGGGTCCAGAGGCACGGCCGCGAACGCAGGAAACGCAGCGTTCATCGGGGTTCGGGATCCGACCGTGTGACCGGTGACGTCCCGTCCTGACCCGCCGCCGGGAATACCGCATCTGACCTCGGCCGCGTCGCCCGCCGGCATCGCACCGTGGTGACCGTGCGAGCAGGAGCCACGGCAGCTGGTCGATCCGGGGTCGCCACCGCCACGTGACGCTGCACCGCATCAGGTACTCGGAGCGCTGAGCGGTCCCGCACCGGACGGAGCGGATCTCGTGCTCAAGCGACGGGTCGCCGGGCTTCGGCATGGTGCCGGCTCGCTGTCTACGCTGGGCCCGTGGGCCTCGTGATCGCCGAGTTCGAGCCGCACCCGGCGCTGCGGGGCGTCGTGCGCCGGGCGGCGGACTACCGCGAGCGCTCGGCGCCGGTGCGCCGGCTCGAGGCCCCGCTCGCCGGCGTGGTGCTGATCGTCAGCCTCGGTCCGGACATGGAGATCGACGGGCGGCAGACCGGCTCGTTCGTCGCCGGGGTGTGGGATCGGCCGACGGTCACCGGCCATCGCGGCGAGCAGGCCGGCTATCAGCTCTACCTCGACCTGCTCGGGGCGCGCCGGCTGCTCGGCGTCCCGCTGCGCGAGCTGGCCAACCGCCTGGTCGCGCTCGAGGACGTGCTCGGGCCGTTCGCGACGGAGCTGGCCGAGCGGCTGGCGGCTGCGCCGGACGGCGCCGCTCGGCACGCGCTCGCCCAGCGCCTGCTCACCGGCCGCCTGGGCGACGACCATGGCGCGGCGCCCGAGGTGGCCCACGCCCTGCGGCGCCTGCGCGCTACGTCCGGGGCGGCGCGCGTGGAGGCGCTCGCCGCCGAGGTCGGCTGGAGCCGGCGACACCTCGCCGCGCGCTTCCGCGACGAGGTCGGCCTGCCGCCCAAGGCACTCGCACGGCTGATCCGCGTCGAGCGCGCCGCGCAGCGCGTCCGCGCGGGCGAGCCGCTCGCCGATGTCGCCTACGACAGCGGCTATGCCGACCAGCCGCACTTCAACCGCGACTTCCGCGAGCTGGTCGGCTGCACGCCGGGCGAGTTCCCATTCGTCCAAGACGCGCTCGCGGCGGCGTGAGAGCCTGGCGCGCATGAAGCTCTATCCCTCACTTCGCTACCGGGACGCCAAGGCCGCCCACCAGTGGCTGCAGGACGCGTTCGGCCTGGAGCCCAACGCGCTGTACGAGGACGACGACGGCAACGTCGTCCACGCCCAGATGCGCTGGGGGTCGGACATGATCATGTTCGGCACCGCGCGCGAGGACTCCTACGGCGACCGCGTCGGCCAGGGCTGGATCTACGCCTCCTGCGAGGACCCCGACGCCCTCTGCGAGCGCGCCCGGGCGGCGGGTGCGCAGATCACCTCAGAGCCCACCGATCAGGACTACGGCTCACGCGACTTCTCCGCCCGTGACCTGGAAGGCAACCAGTGGAGCTTCGGCACCTACGAGCCGGTGTGACGCCGCGCGCTGCCGGCGCCAATCGGTGATCGCGCCGCCCCCGGCCGCGCGGTGCCCGGGGTGACCGCGGCCCTGGCGATGCGGGGTACGGCGTGGCAGGCTCGCGCGCCTCATGATCTCCCTGCGGATGGCGGGCGCCGTGGCGCTCACGAGTGCTGCGCTGGGCGTCCCGGCCGCCGGCGGGTGGGCGTCGGGGCGGCCGCCGGGCGCGCAGGCGATCAAGCAGCGCGCGACCGACCTGATCAACCGCGCCGAGCGGCGGGTGCGCCACGCGCAGAAGGCCTGCCGCCTCGGCCCGCCGAGCGGCAGGCTGCTGCTGGGCGACGGCGGTGCCGGCCCGGAGGTGCTCTCCGTCCTGGGCGTGTTCCGGCGCCCGGCGACGCCCGAGGAGCAGGCGCTGGCCGTCCAGGAGGTCGCCGATCCGTTCGGGTCGAGCTCCTACGGGGACGCCACCGTGCCGCGCGACGGCGTGCGGATCGTCCGCCAGGGCGATCGCAAGGTGGTGCTCACGGCGCTGCGCGAGGTGCCGCCGTCCGGGCCCGATCGCGCGACCTACGACCGCTGCACGGCGCTCGTCGCGCACGAGCTCGCGCGCCTCGCCCCGACGGTCGCCCCGGCGGTCGCGGCCAAGGTGCGCCACGTCGAGCACGTGCTGCGGCGCACCGGCCGCCCGCCGGCGCGCCCGTCGCGCACGGAGGGCCTCACGATCGCGGAGCGGGCCGGCGACGGCACCCGCGCCGAGGCCGGCATCTTGAGCCTCGACCCGGTCCTGTTCCGCAGGACCGGCACGGCGGAGGGGTCGTTCGCGCCCGGCGGGCGCCTGCGGATGACGTTCGTCGTCCCCGACGGCGTGGCGACGATCGACGCCACCTTCTCGCGGGCGCGCCACGGCGCCCCCGGGCATCACCCCAAGCGCTTCGCCACGACGATCCGCCGGACGCTCGTCGTGCACGACAACGTCGCCTTCGTGACGGTCCACCGGGCGCCCGAGGCGTTGCCGCGGATGGTGTGGCGGGCCGCGGACGGCAGCGTCGTGCGCCGGCTGCCCGGGTCGTGACGCGCGGCCGTCAGGGCGCGCCGGGCGCGTAGCGCTCCGGGTGGCGGGCGAATGCGCCCGCGCAGGTGAGGGTGCAGAAGAAGTAGGCGGTGTCGTCGAGCATCAGCCGGCCGGCGGCGTGGTCGGGGTCGACGGCCATCCGGCAGACCGGGTCGATGGCGAGGCGGTGCTCCGACGCCTCGCCCTGGCGCACCGCGGCGAAGAGCTCGACCGGCTCGCCGACGTTGCGCAGCGCGTGGCGCCCGCGCGGCTCGTAGAGGACGCTGTCGAGCTCGGGCGCCAGCGCGGCCGTGTGGGCGGTGAGCAGAACCTCGCCGCCACTCGCGACCGCTGACACGCGCGCCGCGACGTTGACCGTCGCGCCGAAGTAGTCCCCGTCGCGCTCGACGGCGGGACCGTGGTGCAAGCCGACCCGGACCTCCGGGGCGCCGTGGCCGCGCATCAGCTCGTGGGTGATCCGC
>JAICJK010000231.1 GCA_025928415.1 Solirubrobacteraceae bacterium
CGTGCTCGCGCCCGCGGCGGCCCTGGCCGCGCTGGCCGGCAGCGTGCCCGCGGACCTGCTGACCCCGGACCGCTGGGGCGAGCTGAGCAGCGGCATCGGCCGCGGGATCGCCGACCTGCCCGGCATCCGCGTGCCCTACGAGGGGCTCGACGCCTGGGTGCGCATCGACATCCCGCTGGGCGGCAGCGCGCTCGTGCTGCTCGCCGCCGCGCTGGCGTTCTGGCCGCGGCGCGACCGCCTCGGCCACCCGCTCGCCGCGCTCGTCGTGCTGATCGTGCTCTACGTCGTGCCGGTGGTGGCGCTCGAGTTCACGGTCGAGTTCGTCCGCGGCGCCGTGTTCACCGTGCTGATGGTGGCGTTCCTGCGCCTGGAGAAGCTGCGCATGCCCGACACGGGCGCGGCCGCCTGGCTGGCGCTGGGGACCGTCGTGCTCGGGCTGGTGGTCGCGCCGGCCCTGAACCGCGACCAGCCGTGGTTCGACTACGAGGACTGGGCGCTCGAGACGTCGGCCTCCAAGACCGACACGTTCTCCTGGAACCACACCTACGGCGTGCTCGACTGGCCACGCGACGGGCGCGAGCTGCTGCGGGTCAAGGCCAAGCGCCCCGCCTACTGGAAGGCCGAGAACCTCGACACCTTCGACGGCCGGCACTGGGTGCGCGGCCCGGTGTACAACGAGGTGCCCGAGGTGCCGCCCCAGCCGGCCCGCGTGCGCACCTGGAGCGAGCAGATCCACGTCACCGTGCGCAACCTGCGCTCGCCGTCGTTCCTCACCGCCGGCTACGCGTTCAAGGTGAACCTGCCGCACGTCTCCGCGACGCCGACGCTCGACGGCCTGTTCGTCCCGTCGCGCACGCTGCGCCGCGGCGACAGCTACACCGCGGAGATCTACTCGGCCCGCCCGACCGCGGCCCAGCGGCGCATCGCCGGCGTCGAGCGCAGCCTCAACTTCGACGGCTACCGGCAGGTCGGCGTGCCGGTGAGCACGCTGCCCGGGGTGCGCGCGCTGCCGGTGATCTTCCCGCCGTATCACTCGCCCCTGCGCGACCTGCGGGCCGGGCCGCCGGTGCAGTCGCCCAAGCAGATCCAGCGCCTGCTGCGCGCCGGCAGCCTCGCGCGGACCTACCGGCTCTCGCGCCGGCTCGCCCAGGGCGCGCGCACGCCCGAGGACTACGTCCAGCGCGTCCTGAACTACCTCGCGCAGCCCGAGTTCACCTACAACGAGGCGCCGCCGCGCGCCTCCCGCACGCTCGACGGCTTCCTGTTCGACTCGCACTCCGGCTACTGCCAGCAGTACTCCGGGGCGATGGCGCTGCTGCTGCGGATGGCCGGGATCCCGGCGCGCGTGGCCACGGGCTTCTCGACCGGCGCGACCGACCTCAAGACCGGCGAGTTCGTGGTGCGCGACTTCGACGCGCACTCCTGGGTCGAGGTCTACTACCCCGACTGGGGCTGGATCACCTTCGACCCGACGCCCGCCCAGTCGCCCGCCCGCAGCCAGCCCTACGACGCCTCCAACATCCCCAACGGCGGCCTGCCGTCGTCGGGCCCGGTGCCGGGCGACGTCGCCGCCCTGCGCGCGCACGGCGCCGCGGCGGGGCTCGACAGCGCCCCGTGGTGGCGCGCCCCGCTGATCGTCCTCGCCGCCCTCGCCGTCGCCGCGAGCGCGCTCGGCGCCGTGCGTCGCCGGCGCCGCGGCGCGCTGCCGCCGCTGTTCGAGCTCGAGCGGGCGCTGCGCCGCGCCCGTCGCGAGCCGGACCCCGGCACCACGCTGCACGCACTCGAGCTGCGCTTCGCCGCCACCCCGGCGGCAGCCGGCTACGTGCGCACGCTGATCGAGTCGCGCTACCGGGAGGCTGGGGGGGTGCGACATCATCCGACACGGGCCCAGCGGCGCGGCCTGCGCGCCGAGCTGGGACGGGGCGCCGGCATGCTCGGCCGCCTGCGGGCCTGGTGGGCGCTGCCGCCTAAATGACGCCTACACTCGAACGGATGGAGCACGTCTACGACCTCTATCAGCGGGGGATGGCGCTGCTGGAGGACGGGCACTTCCACGCCGCGACCGTGCCGCTGGCCAAGGCGGCCGGGCTGGAGCCCGACAAGACGTCGATCCGCGAGGCGCTCGGCCGCGCCTACTTCCGCGCCGGCCGCTTCGAGGACGCCCGCGGCGAGTTCGAGGCCGTCGTCGAGCGCGCGCCGACCAACGACTACGCACTGTTCTGCCTCGGCCGCTCGCTGATGCAGCTCGGCCGCCACCGCGAGGCCCGCAAGCCGCTCACCCTCGCCGCCAACATGAACCCCGGCCGGCGCGACTACCGGATCTACTGCGATCGCGCGCGCAAGGCCGCGTAGCGCTGCTAGGCTGGGGGCACAGCTTTTCGCGGCCGTGAGGCCACTTGGGAAGCGGGCGAAGAGCCCGCTTTTTTCATGAAGGAGGAGGAGGTGAGAATGAGCGTCCAAGCCGACATCGAGGCCCGCCTGGCCAAGGTGGAGCCCGACGTCGAGGTGCTGCTGGCCGAGGTGGTCGGCGGCGATCTCGTGCGCCTCTTCATCGACCATCCGCAGGGCGTCTCGCTGGACCTGTGCGAGCGCGTCAGCCACCATCTGGCGATGGTGCGCGAGACGTACGCGCTGGAGGTCTCCTCGCCCGGGATCGAGCGGCCGCTGTCGAAGCCGGAGCACTTCCGCCGCTACGTCGGCCGCCGCGCGCGCGTACGCACGCGCGGCCACCACGAGGGCCGGCGCTCGTTCACCGGCGAGCTCCTCGGGGCGACGGCCGACACCGTCACCGTGGCCGCGGACAGCGGCGTCGTGCAGATCCCCTACGCGGACATCATGCGTTCCAATCTGGTGGGAGACTGAGCCCATGTCGCAAGAGATCGTCGAGGCAGTCAAGGCGCTCGGGCGCGAGAAGGGCATCGCCGAGGACAAGCTGATGGGCGCGCTGGAGGACGCGCTCCTGTCGGCCTACAAGAAGCAGCCGGGCGCCGCCCGGTACGCCCGCGTGCGCATGGACCGCGAATCCGGCGACTTCATCGTCGAGGAGTTCCTGCTGCCGCCCGACCTCGAGGACCAGCTGCTCGACGAGGCCGAGGAGCAGGCCACCGGCGCGCTGGAGCGCCGCGTGGACCCGGAGACCGGCGAGGTCATCATCCCCGAGGCGCCGGACATCGACCCGGCCCGCCTGAGCGACTTCGAGGACCAGATCGAGCTGCGCGACGTCACCCCGGACGACTTCGGGCGGATCGCCGCGCAGACCGCCAAGCAGGTGATCCTGCAGCGGATCCGCGAGGCCGAGCGCGACATGATGTTCGAGGAGTACCGCGACCGCGTGGGCGAGCTGATCACCGGCATCGTCCAGCAGTCGGACTCCCGCTACACGCTCGTGCAGCTGCGCGAGCGCGTCGAGGCGCTGCTGCCCAAGTCCGAGCAGGTCGACGGCGAGCGCTACGACCACTCGCAGCGCATCAAGGCCGTGATCAAGGAGGTCTCGAGCTCGACCCGGGGCCCGAGCATCATCGTCTCCCGGCGCGACCCGGAGCTGATCAAGAAGCTGTTCGAGCTCGAGGTGCCGGAGATCGCCGACGGGCTGGTGGAGATCACCGGCGTGGCCCGCGAGCCGGGCTACCGCTCCAAGATCGCCGTCGTCTCGCACGCCGACGGCGTGGACCCGGTCGGCGCGTGCGTGGGCCCGCGCGGCTCGCGCGTGCGCATGGTCGTCTCCGAGCTGCGCGGCGAGAAGATCGACATCATCCCCTACAACGACGAGCCCGCCCGCTTCGTGGCCAAGGCGCTCAGCCCCGCGCGCGTGCGCGAGGTGCTGGTCGACGACTCCAACAAGCAGGCGACGGTCATCGTGCCGGACGACCAGCTCAGCCTGGCCATCGGCCGCGAGGGGCAGAACGCCAGGTTGGCCGCCCGGCTCACCGGCTGGCGGGTGGACATCCGCTCCGAGACCGAGTTCGCCAAGGAGGAGCAGGACTCGGGCTACGAGGAGGAGGAGACGGGCGGCCGCTGCGCGGCGATCCTGGCCAACGGCCGGCGCTGCCCGAACGCCGCCCTGCCGAGCTCGCGCTACTGCGGACTGGACGCCCACCAGGCCCTGGCCAACAAGGACACCGATCGCGTCAGCGCCTGAGCGCACCTGCATAGGCTGCCGGGCGCGCGCCCCTCAGGCGGCGTTAAGACGCTTCGCTAACGTAAACGGCTGCGTCGTGCCCGACCCGTCGGGGTCGGCTCCCGGTCGCGGCGCCTGGCTTCACCCGGCACGCGAGTGCTGGGAGGCGGCGACGGCCCGCCGCGCCTTTCGCCGCGCGTTCAAAACGCCGGTTTCAATACCACAGGACACCGTAGACTTCATACACACATGGCCAAGAAGCGCGTCCACGAGCTAGCCAAGCAGTACGACATGCCGACCCAGGAGGTCGTCAAGCGGCTGGCCGCCTACGGCATCGAGGTGAAGGCCGCCGCCACCGCCGTGGACGAGAAGCTCGCCGACGCCGCGCTGACCGGCAAGCCGAAGCCCAAGGACCTCACCAACGGCGCCAAGAAGCCGGCCCAGCCGGTCATCCAGCAGCGCGCCGGCTTCGGCCACGGCACCGCTCGCGCCCCGCGCGCCGAGAACCTGCGGCCGAAGCCGTCCGACGGCAAGTCCGGCGGCGACGGCCAACAGAATCAGGCCCGCCCACCCGGCCAGGCCGGCTCCCAGCCGCGCGACGGCCAGCAGAATCAGTCCCGCCCACCCGGCGGCGGCGGCCAGCGCCAGCGCCCGACGCGCTCCTCGCTGCAGGGCGAGCGCGCGCCCGGCGCGGCCGGCGGCGTGCGCCGCGTGGTGATCGACTCGCAGGCCTCCCGGCGCCAGGGCGGCGGCCCCGGCGGCGGTCCGGGCGGC
>JAICJK010000410.1 GCA_025928415.1 Solirubrobacteraceae bacterium
GCGCCGCCGCGGCGGCGGGCGCGCCCGCGCTGCGCGTCACGGTCACCCCCCACGCCGACGGCCCGCCGCGCGTGGAGGTCGCGCCGCGCCCGCTCCCCGACCGGGGCCCCGACCGCCCAATCGCCTTGGAGCCGGTCCTGCTGCCCGGCGGCCTCGGGGCGCACAAGTGGCTCGACCGGCGGCTGCTCGCCCCGCGCCCGTCGGGCGCCACGGCGCTGCTGTGCGACCGCGGCGGCGAGGTCCTGGAGGCCGCCTGGGCGAACGTCTGGATCGCCGAGGACGGCGTGCTGCTGACCCCGCCGGCCGACGGGCGGCTGCTGCCCGGGATCGCCCGCGCGGCCGTCCTGGCCGACCCGGCCGCTCACGGGTACGCCGCGGCGCGCGAGGAGCGCCTGGGCCTCGAGCGCGTGCGGGCCGCCGACGCGGTCCTGCTGACGTCGGCGCTCACCGGCGGCCTGCGCCCCGCGGCCCTGGGCCTGCTCGCCGGCCGCGCCTGAGCGCGCCCCCAGCCTGAGCGCGCGCACAGGTTTCCCCCTACGACCAACGTCCGATGGCGCGCGGGACCGCGCCGCTGGCAGCCTGCGCGGCGCCCGGTCACCCTGGCCGGGCGGTACACCCCGACACGAGGAGTCCTTATGCCGGTCCCCCACCGCCTGCTGGCCCTGACCGCCGCGGCCTCGGTCGGCGCCTTCGGCGTCGCCGCGGTCGCCGTCGCCAAGGACGACGGTGGCGCCGGCGGCGCCACCGCGACCGCGGCGCGCACCACGTCCCTGCACGTGAGCGCGAACTCCAAGAACAAGCTGCGCTT
This sequence comes from Solirubrobacteraceae bacterium, assembly GCA_025928415.1. Taxonomy (GTDB): domain Bacteria; phylum Actinomycetota; class Thermoleophilia; order Solirubrobacterales; family Solirubrobacteraceae; genus Paraconexibacter. The sequence goes on from JAICJK010000410.1 coordinate 809, forward strand.
CAACACGTCGCACCTGAAGGCCAGGGCGGGCAAGGTCACGATCGTGATGAGCAACCCGTCCAACCTGCCGCACGGCGTCGCCATCGAGGGCCACGGCGTCGACAAGGACGGCAAGATCGTGGGGAAGGGCAAGACGTCGCGGGTGACCGTGACGCTCAAGCGCGGGACCTACACCTTCTACTGCCCGTTCGACGGCCACCGCAAGGCCGGGATGAAGGGCAAGCTCGTCGTCCGCTGACCTGAGCGGCGCTAGCGCGGGGCCGGCCCCGTCCGCGGGGCCGGCTCCGTGTGGACGACGACCTCGATGAGCTCGGGATGGCGCTCGCGCAGCGTCACCTCGAGCTCGCTCGCGAGCCGGTGGGCCTCGGTGAGCCCCGGCTGCCCCGCCAGCCCCACGCTCACGAACAGCACGGGGCCGTGGTCGGTGGACAGCAGCCGCAGCCGGCACGGCGGGTCGCCCAGGGTCGCGGCGACGAGCCGGCCGATGTCGCGCAGGATCTCGCGCTCGTCGCCCCCCGGGCCGCCGCGGCGCGCGGCGAGCGGGCGCTCGAGGGGCTCGAGGTGGGTCTGGATCGCCTCGACGCGGCGGTCGGCGTGGATCGCCCGCTCCACGCGCTCGGACACGGCGTGCGCCTCGGCCAGGGACAGGTCCTCGGGCAGCTTGAGGTGCAGGGAGACCGTCGCCCGGCCGTCGTGCTCGAAGATCGCGATGTCGTGGGCCTCCTTGACCAGCGGCTCGGCCAGCGCGGCGACCAGCACGCGCTCGCGCAGCTCCAGGCCGCGGCGCCGGGGCTCCACGTGGACGATCACGTCGGTGGCGGGCAGCGCCCGCTCGATCGCGTCCTCGATCTCGTCGGCCGCGGCGTGCCCCTCGACCACGGCGCTTCCGGCCGGCACGGTGACCACGACGTCGGCGAAGTAGCGCCCCGCCGACTCGCGCAGCCGCAGGCGGCGCAGCTCGATGTCGGGGCCGAGCGCGTCGACCGCCTCCCGCGCCGCGGCCTGCGCCGCCGCCGGCGCGGTGTCCATCAGCACGCTGGCGTTCTCCATGACCAGCCGCGCGGAGGCGGCGTAGATCAGGCCCGCGACGACCAGGGCGGCGATCGCGTCGCCGTCGTCCACGCCCGCGCGGACCGCGATCAGCCCGATCAGGACCGCGAACGACCCGGCCATGTCGCCCGCGAAGTGGAACGCGTTGGAGCGCAGCGCCGCGCTGCCGTAGTGGCGGGACGTGCGCACCGAGACGACGACGCGGGCGAGGTCGACGGCCATGGCGACCAGCAGGACCGCGAAGACCTCCCAGTGCGCCGTGAGGTGCGGCCCACCGCCACTCAGGCGCCCGATCGCCTCGACGACGACGACCGTGCCGCCGGCGACCAGGATCGTCGCCTCGGCCAGCGCGGACAGGTTCTCGGCCCGGCGGTGGCCGTAGGGATGCTCGGCGTCGGCCGGCCGGCCGCCCAGCCGGATCGCGTACAGCGTGACGAGCGCGGCCACGACGTCGCCGCTCGACTCGATCCCCGCGGAGATGAGCCCGAGGCTGCCGGTGATCAGGCCGGTGCCGAGCTTCAGGATCACGAGCACGCTCGCGGCGGCGATCGAGGCGATCGCCGTCCGCTGCTGGCCGGCGACGCTGCTGGGGTCGAGGGCCATGCGGCCCGATCCTCTCACGCCGCCCAGGAGGTCGCGGCCCTGGCCGTTCGGGGAGGTCGCCGGCCGGCCAAGCGGAGGACGATCCGCGCTGGAAGGACCAAACGCACGAGAGGAGGGGTCCCAGTGGCCGTCGGCTTCATCCTGGACTTCGCGAGCGGAGGCACCGAGGCGTACGACGAGGTGATCGAGCGCATGCGCCTCGACGGGCACACCCCCACGGGCGGGCTGTTCCACGTGGCCGGCGCGGGGCCGCGCGGCGGCATCCGGGTCGTGGACGTATGGGACAGCGACGACGCCTTCGAGGCCTTCGCCGCGCGGAAGATCCGACCGATCACCGCCGAGGTGGGCCTGGCGCCGCCGCAGATCGTGCGCTTCGACGTGCACGGCACGCGCGACGCCGGTGCGCCGCGGCGCAGCATGCGCCTGTTCCAGGTCGTGCGCTTCTCCGGCCTGGACGAGCCGGGCTTCGACGCCATGGACGGCGAGATCCTGGCCACCGGCGTCCCCGAGGCGATGGTCTTCCACGTCAACGGCCCGGCCGAGGACGGCGGTTGGGTGGTCGCCGACGGCTGGACCTCGCGCGAGGCGCGCGACGCGTTCCTCGAGGCGCGCGTGTACCCCGTCGCCGCCAAGCACCCGGGCATCACGCCGCCGCGGATCGAGGACCTCGACGTCCACGCGACGCTCGAGCCGGCCGCGCCGGTGGCCGGCGCGGGGACCGCGGGCGGCGCGGGCGGCGCGGGCGGCTGACCCGCGGCACGCACGCGATGGCGAGCGGTGCGGCGTCGCACGTCGAAAGGGCGCGGCGTCGCACC
>JAICJK010000006.1 GCA_025928415.1 Solirubrobacteraceae bacterium
CGCACGTTGACCGAGACCTCGGGCTTGCGGGTCGCGCGCAGGCGGTGGGCGCCCTTCGGCCCGAGCTTGAACCGCACCACCGCGCGGCCGTGCCGGCAGGTGAAGCGGGCGCTCGCGAGCCGCTTGCCACGGTGCGACAGCGACGCGCGGCCCGAGCGGGTGCAGCTGATGGTGGTGCTCACCCGTCGGCCGCTGAGGTGGATGACCCCGCGGAGCCTCGGCGCCCGCGGGTCACGGCTCTCGGCTGTCGTCGAGCCCGTGGCGCCCGATCCGCCGGCCGGAGGGGCGGGGGTGCCGGGCGCGGGAAGCGGCGTGGACGGCGGCGCTGCCGGCGGGTTGACCGCGGCGGGAGGCGTGGTGGCCGCCGGTGGCGGCGTCGTGCCGCCGCCCGGAGCGGCCGCGACGGTCACGGTGCGGGTCGTCGGCGCGCCGGCGATCGTGAGCGTGACCGCGAAGGTCCCCGCGCGCGTGTAGGTGTGGGTGGGCGACGCCACGTTCGACGCCGGCGAGCCGTCGCCGAAGCTCCAGGTCCGCGCCTGGCCGTCGTAGCCGGTGGACTGGTCGCTGAACGTCACCACGAGCGGCGCGGTGCCCTGCGCCGGCGAGGCGCTGAACTGGACGGTCGGCGTGGCGGAGCCGAGCGGCTCGTCGAGGTGCCAGTAGGTCTGGAGGTCGTCGTCGTCGGCGAGGACCACGATGCCCGTGGAGCCGTCGACGTCCTGCTTGGTCGACGTGGCGTCGTTGAGCCTGCCGTCGGGCGGCTCGTGGATCACCGGCGTGCCCGTGCCGGGGGCGAAGTCGGGCGCGTCCATCGAGGTCGTCTTCTCGACGATGTCCCCGCCTGACTGCCCGTCGGTGGCGAACATGTGAACGAGGCGGTGGGACTCGTCGAGCAGCACGATGGCCCGGGTGTGCTTGTCGGAGACGGTGCCGAACACGTCGGTGCTCCAGACGCCGGCGGCCGAGCGCACGGCGAGCAGGATGAGCGGCCGCGGGCCGGTGTCCTCGCTGGTCTTCACCGCCGCGAACACGCGACCGTCGGCCGACGCCTTGAGGTTGATGTGGTCGTCGGAGAGCGCGCCGGTCGGCACCGGCTTGGAGTCCCACAGCAGGTCGCTGGTGCCGTCCTGGTGCACGGCGAAGTGCTCGCTGAAGTCGGTCTGGTCGGAGACCATGATCCCGATCTGGTTGCCGCCGTTCGGGCCGAAGTGGACGAGCGAGGAGATGTCGTCGCTGTCCAGCGTGCCGACGCCCGGGACGGGCTGCGGGGGGCTCCAGGCGCCGTCGTCGCCGGGGGTCGTGTGGGAGAACCAGGCCTGGAAGTTGTACGTCCACGTAGCCCACAGGGCGCCCGTCGAGTCGCGGTCGATGACCAGCGTCTCGGTGGTGTACGGCTCGATGAGCATGGGCGACCCCGACTGCACGTACGCGCTGCCGTTGAACGTGTAGCGCCGCAGGTATCCGCCGGTGCTCGACCCGACCGGCTTCGGGCTCGCATCGTGCCGGCTGTCGGTGAAGCTGTGCGACGCGATGGTCAGCGAGCCGTCGGGCTCCGACAGCGCGTCGGCGCGCGTGGCGGTGGTGCGCGTCTCGACGATCGTGCCCGTGTCGGCCCAGGTCTCCGTCCCGCGGTCCAGGCGCCAGATGCTGTTCTGCTTGGAGGGCTGGGCCATGATCGCCCACCACGAGCCGTGCGCGTACCAGAGCTTGCTCTCGGGCTTGGTGCCGGTGATCGAGCCGGTCGTGGGCGCGAAGGACTGGTCCTGGTAGCCGATCGCGCCGGGCGGCGTGACCGCGGCCGCGGGGCCCGCGGAGGCGCCGAAGGCCGCCATCGTCAGGGTCGCGAGCGCGGCGAGCAGGGCGAGTCGCGGATGGCGAGACGGCATCCACGGGACGCTACGTCGCCTGGGGCCGCGCGTCGCCCCGCGTCGGACCAGGATGCCCTGGCCCATGGTCGAGGTGTGAGGCGCCCGCGCCCTACGCCGCCGACCCGCGCCGCGATCGCGCACCCGTACGTTCCAGGCGCCATACGACCGCGGGGATGATTGCATTGGGTCCAGTGGCGCGACAGATGAAGGTCCAGTCGATCCGGTTCAGCGACGAGCTGTGGAGGCTGATCCAGCAGGAGGCCGAGCTCGAGGGCGTGAGCGCCTCCCAGTTCATCCGGGAGACGCTGATGTTCCGCATCGGCTACCGCCTCGGCGAGCGCGGCGCCGACCTGCACGAGGTCGCGGAGGGACTGGGCGTCCCCCAGCTGCGCCGCGAGCCGCCGGGGGCCGGCGGGGCGGGGCCCGGCGGTCAGTCCACCAGCAGGTCCACGTAGCCCCGCGCGACGTCTGCGGGGCGCAACCGGCCGCGCGGGCGGAACCACTGGGCGGTGTGGTTGACCATCCCGAGCAGCGCCGACAGGGCCAGGCGCCGGTCGGCGAGGCGCAGGCGCCCGGCCTGCGCCAGGCGGTCGAGCACGTCCTCCACGAGCCGCTCGAACTGCTTGCGGCTCGAACGCACGCCGCGCCACTGCTCCCCGCGCTCGATGGTGTGGCGCTCCTGCTGGAAGACGAGCATGTGGTCGCGGTGCTCGACCACGTGGGCGACCCAGAGCCCGGCGAGCGCGCGGAGCTGCGCCTCGGGCTCGGCCGGCGCCGCGAGCAGCTCGCGCGCGCGCTCGAGCAGCGGGTCCATGAGCTGGTCGCAGATCCGGATCAGGAGCTGCTCCTTGCTCCCGATGTAGTGGTACAGGCCGCCGGCGGCCAGCCCGATCTCCTCCGCGAGGTCCTGGATCGAGGTCTGGTCGTAGCCGCGGGCGGCGAAGACGCGCGCCGCCTGCAGCACGACCATCTGCTGCTTGCGGTCGTAGCGGTCGCGCAGCACGGGTCGGGTCGGCGGGACGGCCACGCGCCCACCGTACCGCACGAGCGTTCGAACTTCGAATGAACCCTCGACCTTCGAATCATCATTCGGTACCGTGGGCGCGATGCTCTTCGACCTGCCCGACGAGACGCGCGAGCTCCAGCGCACGGTCCGGGACTTCGCCGCCGGCGAGGTCGCCCCCGTCGCCGAGGAGCTCGACCGCACCAAGGCCTTCCCCTACGAGATCGTCCGCAAGATGGGCGAGCTGGGCTGGATGGGCATCCCCTTCCCGGAGGAGCACGGCGGGGCCGGCGGAAGCACGCTGCAGTACGCGATCGCCGTGGAGGAGCTGTCGCGCGTCGACTCGTCGGTCGCGATCACGATGTGCGCGCACACCTCGCTGGGCACGCAGCCGATCCACCTGTTCGGCAGCCCCGAGCAGAAGGAGCGCTACCTGCCCGACCTGTGCGCGGGCCGCAGGCTCGGCGCCTTCGGGCTGACCGAGCCCGAGGCGGGCAGCGACGCCGGCAACGTCCGCACGCGCGCGGTGCTCGACGGCGGTCAGTGGGTGATCGACGGGGCCAAGCAGTTCATCACCAACGCGGGCACCGAGATCTCCGGCCACGTGGCGATCACCGCCCGGACCGGCGAGCGGGAGATCTCCAACCTGATCGTCGAGCGCGGCACGCCCGGCTACGAGCAGGGCGCGCCGTACCGCAAGATGGGCTGGAACGCGTCGGACACGCGGCCGCTGAGCTTCGACGGCTGCCGCGTGGGCGAGGACGCCCTGCTCGGCCCGCGCGGCCAGGGCTTCAAGCAGTTCCTGCACATCCTCGACATCGGGCGCATCGGGGTCGCGGCGATGGGCGTCGGCCTCGCGCAGGGCGCGCTGGACCAGGCGCTGGCCTACGCCCGCGAGCGCCAGGCCTTCGGGCAGGCCATCTCCAAGTTCCAGGCGATCCAGGGCAAGCTCGCCGACATGGCCACGGAGATCGAGGCCGCGCGGCTGCTCACCTACAAGGCGGCGTGGCTCAAGGACGAGGGCCGCCCGTTCACGCTGACCGCGGCGCAGGCCAAGCTGAAGACCGGCCGGCTGGCCGTGCGCTGCAGCGAGGAGGCCGTCCAGATCCACGGGGGCTACGGCTACATCGAGGAGTACCCCGTCTGCCGCTTCTACCGCGACGCGAAGATCCTCACGATCGGCGAGGGGACCGACGAGGTGCAGCAGATGGTCATCGCGCGCGCGCTCGGCGCATGAGCGCGCCGGCGGTCCGGATCCGCGAGGTCGGCCCGCGGGACGGCTTCCAGAACGAGCCGGAGATCCTGCCCACCGCGGCGAAGGTCGAGCTGATCGACCTGCTGGCCCGCACCGGGGTGCGGCGCCTGGAGGTCACGAGCTTCGTGCGCGCCGACGTCATCCCCCAGCTCGCCGACGCCGCGGAGGTGCTGCAGCGCATCGACGTCCCGCCGGGCGTCGCGCTGACCGTGCTGATCCCCAACGAGCGCGGCCTGGACGCGGCGCTCGAGCACCGCGACCGCTTCCAGGAGGTCAACTGCTTCCTGAGCGCGTCGGAGGCGCACAACGCCGCGAACGTCAACCGGACCGTGGAGGAGTCGCTGACCGGCCTGGAGCGGGTGCTGGGCCGGGCGCGGGGGGCCGGCCTGCGCTGCGAGGCGATCATCTCGGTGGCCTTCGGCTGCCCCTACGAGGGCCGCGTGCCGCGCGAGCGCGTCTGGGCGATCGCTCGGCGCCTGATCGCCGCGGGCGCCCAGGAGGTCGGCTTCGGGGACACCACCGGGATGGCCAACCCCGCGCAGGTGCGCGGCTTCTTCGACGAGGCGCGCACGGTCCTCGGCGACGGCGTCGAGCTGACCGCCCACTTCCACAACACGCGCGGGCAGGGGCTGGCGAACGTGGTCGCGGCGCTCGAGGCGAACTGCCGGTCGTTCGAGTCGAGCTTCGGCGAGCTGGGGGGCTGCCCCGTCCCGGCGGGTGCGACCGGCAACATCGCCACCGAGGACCTCGTGTCGATGCTGCACGAGATGGGGCTGACGACGGGCATCGACCTGCCGGCGGGGATCGCCGCGGCCCGGCGCGCACAGGAGCTGCTCGGCCGCCGGCTCGGCAGCCACACGCTCGTGGCCGGCCCGGTGGACTGGCGCGATGCGTGACCCGGTCCTGATCGCCAACCGCGGGGAGATCGCGGTGCGGATCGCGCGCACGCTGGACGCGCTGGGCCTGCGCTCCGCCGGCGTGTTCACCGCCGACGAGGCCGCCGCCCCGCACGTCGACGCCGTCGGCGCCGCGGCGCTCGTCTCCTCCTACCTCGACGCGGACGCGCTGCTCGCCGCGGCGCAACGGCTCGGGGCCGGCGCCGTGCACCCGGGCTACGGCTTCCTGAGCGAGAACGCCGCCTTCGCGCGCGCGGTGCGCGACGCGGGGCTGACCTGGATCGGGCCGCCGGCGGAGGCGATCGCGCTGATGGGCGACAAGGCGGCGGCCAAGCGCCTGGCCCGCGAGGCGGGCGTGCCGGTCGTCCCGGGCCTGGAGGGTGACGCGCTCGGGGCGGAGGAGCTGCGCGCCTTCGGCGCCGAGCACGGCTACCCGATCGTCGTCAAGGCGGTCGCCGGCGGCGGCGGGAAGGGCATGCGGGTCGTGCGCGGCGCGGCGCAGCTCGAGGCCGCGCTGGACGCCGCGCGGCGCGAGGCGCGCGCCGCGTTCGGCGACGATCGCGTGCTCGTCGAGCGCTACCTCGAGCGCCCGCGTCACCTCGAGGTCCAGGTCCTGGCCGACCGCCACGGGGACGTCGTGCACCTCGGCGAGCGGGAGTGCTCGCTGCAGCGCCGGCACCAGAAGGTCGTCGAGGAGGCGCCGTCCCCGGTCGTCGGCCCGGAGCTGCGGGCGCGCATGGGCGCCGCCGCGGTCGCGCTCACGCGGGCCTGCGGCTACGAGGGCGCCGGGACCGTCGAGTTCATCGCGCCGGCCGACGCCCGCGCGTTCTTCTTCCTGGAGATGAACACCCGGCTGCAGGTCGAGCACCCGGTCACCGAGCTGGTCTACGGCGTCGACCTCGTCGAGCTGCAGCTCCGCGCGGCGGCCGGCGAGGCGCTGGCGCTGCGCCAGGAGGAGCTCGTCCCGGCCGGGCACGCCGTCGAGGCGCGCCTGTACGCCGAGGACCCGGCCAACGGCTTCCTGCCCGCGACGGGGACCGTGCTGCGCTACCGCGAGCCGCGCGGCGTCCGGGTCGACTCGGGGATCGCCGAGGGCAGCGAGGTCGGGACGGCCTATGACCCGATGCTGGCCAAGGTCGTCGCCCACGGGCCGGACCGCGCGGTGGCCCTGCGGCGCCTGGACCGCGCGCTCGGGGAGCTCGAGGTGCTGGGCGTGGCGACCAACGCCGCGTTCACGCGCGACCTGCTGCGCCGCGAGGACGTGCGCGCGGGCGACCTGGACACCGGCCTGCTCGAGCGCGTGCTCGACGAGCCCGCCGCGCCCGCGCCCGGCGACCTGCTGCCCGCCGCGGCGATCGCCGGGTTCCTCGCCGACACCGCCGGGCAGACCACGGCGCCGGGGCCGTGGCGCCGGCGCCTGGACGAGCACGGCGAGGTCCGGGTGCGCCCGGGCCGCGTCGAGGCGGGCGGGCGCGCGTGGGCGTGGAGCGCGCGGGCGGCCGGCGACGGCGACGGTGACGGCGACGGCGCGCTGCGGATCGCGCTGGACGGCGTCTCGCGCCGCTACGCCGTGGCGTGCACCGCGGACGCCGTATGGGTCGCCCGCGACGGCCATCAGCTGCAGGCGCGCACCGAGCGCAAGGCGCGCGCCGGCGCCGCGGCCCTGGCGGGATCCCTGGAGGCGCCGATGCCCGGCACCGTCCTGCTCGTCCACGTGGCCAACGGCGACGAGGTCGCCGCGGGCGACGTCCTGCTCGTGCTCGAGTCGATGAAGATGGAGCTGTCGATCACCGCGCCGGCGGCCGGGATCGTCGAGGGGCTCGAGGTCCGGCCGGGCGACCGCGTCGCGCTGCGCCAGCCGCTCGTGGCGGTGACGGCGTGAGCTTCCGCGACGGGCACCTGGCGCTGATCGAGGACCTCGACGCGCGCCTGGCGCGCGCTCGCGCCGGGGGCGGCGAGCGCGCCCGCGAGCGCCACCTGTCGCGCGGCAAGCTGCTGCCGCGCGATCGCGTCGAGGGGCTGTGCGACCCCGGCGCCCCGTTCCTGGAGCTCAGCGCGCTGGCGGCGGAGGAGATGTACGACGGCGCGGCCCCGGCGGCGGGGATCATCACGGGCGTCGGCGTGGTGGCCGGGCGGCGCTGCGTCGTGGTCGCCAACGACGCGACCGTCAAGGGCGGGACGTACTACCCCATGACGGTCAAGAAGCACCTGCGCGCGCAGGAGGTGGCCCTGCACAACCGGCTGCCCTGCGTCTACCTGGTGGACTCGGGCGGGGCCTTCCTGCCGATGCAGGACGAGGTCTTCCCCGACCGCGAGCACTTCGGCCGGATCTTCTTCAACCAGGCGACGATGTCGCGCGAGGGCATCCCGCAGGTCGCGTGCGTGATGGGGTCGTGCACGGCGGGCGGCGCCTACGTGCCGGCGATGAGCGACGAGACGGTCATCGTCCGCGAGCAGGGGACGATCTTCCTCGGCGGCCCGCCGCTGGTGAAGGCCGCCACGGGCGAGGAGGTCACCGCCGAGGAGCTCGGCGGCGGCGACGTCCACGCCCGGACCTCCGGCGTCGTCGACCACCTGGCCGAGGACGACGAGCACGCCCTGGAGATCGTCCGCTCGATCGTCGCGACGCTGCCGGCGCCGGGCGCGCCGCCGTGGGAGCGCCGCGCGCCGGTCGCGCCGCGCGCGGACCCCGACGGCCTGCTGGATCTCGTCCCGCTCGACACGCGCACCCCCTACGACGTCCGCGACCTGCTGGCGCACGTGGTCGACGACTCCGAGCTGCACGAGTTCAAGGAGCTCTACGGGACGACGGTCGTGTGCGCGTTCGCGCACCTCGACGGGCACCCCGTCGGGATCGTCGCCAACAACGGGATCCTGTTCTCGGAGTCCGCGCTGAAGGCCGCGCACTTCATCGAGCTGTGCGACCGGCGCGGCATCCCGCTGCTGTTCGTCCAGAACATCTCGGGCTTCATGGTCGGCCGGGACTACGAGGCCGGGGGCATCGCCAAGGACGGCGCGAAGCTCGTGACCGCCGTGGCCTGCGCGCGCGTCCCGAAGCTGACGCTGATCGTCGGCGGCTCGTTCGGGGCCGGCAACTACGGGATGTGCGGGCGCGCGTACTCGCCGCGCTTCCTGTTCCTGTGGCCCAACGCGCGCACGAGCGTGATGGGCGGCGAGCAGGCGGCGATGGTCATGACCGAGGTCGGGCAGGCCGAGGTCGGCGCCGCGCTGCGCGAGCAGTACGAGGCGCAGGGCCGGCCGGTCTACTCGACGGCGCGCCTGTGGGACGACGGGGTCATCGACCCGCGCGCCACGCGCGACGTCCTGGCGGCGGCGCTGGGCGCCTGCACGCAGGCGCCGCTCGCGCCGGTGGGCTACGGCGTGTTCCGGATGTAGGCCGGCGCCGCCTCCAGCACGGCGGTGAAGCGGCGGGCGAACAGGTAGGCGTCCCCCGGCCAGCGCGCGGAGACGTAGCGGCCGTCCTGCACGGCGAAGGCGGGCCGGTCGTCGCCGGCCGTGCCGCGGCGCAGCGAGCGAGGGCCGGCCTCGAACTGCGCGGGGTCGTCGAGCGCGGCGACCACCTCGTCCTGCACGTAGGCCGGGTAGGTCCGGTAGTAGCGGCCCAGGCGCCAGGCGGTCAGCGCGTAGGCGCTGCGCTCCATCGCCTTGGTCAGGCAGGTGGTGCGCGACGCGGCCAGGACGCTGCGGCCCGTCGCCGGGTCGATCGCCCGCGCGAGGACGAGAACGCCGTGGCAGATCGCGCCGACGGGCCGCTCGAGGGCCCAGAACGCCGCCACGCGCTCCCCCAGCAGCGCGCTGCCGAGGTACTGGCGCATCCCCGGCGCGTGGCCGCCCGCGAGCAGCAGCCCGTCGAACGCGCCCGGCTCGATGTCGTTCCAGGCGATCGGCGCCCGGAACTCCGGCGCCTGCGCGAGCCGGGCGTAGAAGGCACGGGGCTCCGGAGCGGCGCCCAGGCGCCCGAGCAGGACGCCGGTGAGCAGCCGCGGGTCGCACGCCGGCGCGCCGCCGCCGCGCTCGGTGGCGAACACGACCTCGTGCCCGGCGTCGCGCAGCACGCGCCAGGGGACGGCGACCTCGGTGGTGTCGAAGTCGTGGTCGGGCAGCGGCATCAGGACGCGCACGGCTCACCCGCACCCGACGATCCCGCCGTCGACCGGGATGACCGTCCCGGTGAGGTAGGCGCCGGCGCGCGAGGCGAGGAAGATCGTCGTGCCGGCGACGTCCTCGGGCGTGCCGATCCGCCCGAGCGGGACCCGCGCCGCGACCGCGGCGCGCGCGTCCGGGTCGTCGAGCGCGAACGCCATCATCTTGCTCGGAAACGGCCCGGGCGCGATCGCGTTGACGGTGATCGCATCGCCGGCCAGGCGCCGGGCGAGGTGGCGCGTGAGCATGTGCACCGCGGCCTTGCTCGCGCTGTAGGAGTAGTTGTCGAGCAGCGGCACCGTCAGGCCGTCGATCGACCCGATGTTGACCACGCGGGCGGGGTCCTCGGGCGTCGCGGCGGCGCGGAGCTCGGGCAGGAGCGCCACGGTCAGGCGGAAGATCGACTTGACGTTCGTGTCCAGCACCTTGTCCCAGGCCGAGTCGGGGAACTCCTCCAGCGGCGCGCCCCACGCGGCGCCCGCGTTGTTGACCAGCAGGTCCAGGCGGCCGCCGAAGTGCTCGGTGACGCCGGAGGCGAGCGCCTGGACGCCGTCCGCCGTCGCGAGGTCGGCCGGGATCGCGACGCACGCCCCGCCGTCGCCGGACAGCTCGCGGGCGGCCGCCTCGCAGGCGTCCGCCTTGCGCGACGAGATGACGACCTGCATCCCGGCCGCGACGAGGCCGCGGGCGATCATCAAGCCGATCCCGCGCGACCCGCCGGTCACCACCGCGCGCTGCCCGGCCACCGTGAACAGCCCGTCGCCGGCCTCGGACGCCATCGGTCCTCCCTCTCGCTCGTTCACCCTCGGACGACGCCATCATCGCCGACCGCCGGGCCGTGGCGCGCGGGGAGCGGCTCCGCCCGTTCAGCAGCCGTCGACGCCGCAGCTCTCGCCGCCGGCGACGACCGCCACGGGCGAGCGGGCGGCCCAGCCGCGCTCGAGCAGGTCGAGCAGCACCTCCGGCGGCTGGGCGCCCGAGGCGCCCATCGCGCGGTCGACGACGAAGAACGGCACGGCGGTGATGCCCAGCGCCGCGGCGTCGCGCTCGTCGGCGCGGACGTCCGCGGCGTGGCGATCGCCCGCCAGCACGGCGCGCGCCTCGTCCTCCGGCACCCCCGCCTCGGCGGCGAGCCGCGTGAGGACGGCGTGATCGCCGACGAGCAGGCCCTCGGTGAGATAGGCGCTCAGCAGGCGCTCCTTCATGGCGTCCTGCACGCCGTGCGCCGCCGCGAGATGCAGGATGCGGTGGGCGTCGAACGTGGTGCCGCTGCGGGCCAGGTCGAAGCGGAAGTCGAGGCCCTCCCCCGCGGCCACGCCGGTCATGTGCTGCTGCATCTCGCGGGCGCGCTCCACGCTCGTGCCGTACTTCGCGGCCAGGTGCTCGGCGCGGTCGCCCTCGCGCTCGTAAGGGGCCGCCGGGTCGAGCTCGAAGCTGCGCCACGTGACCGTCACCTCGTCGCGATGGGCGAAGGCGCCGAGCGCGGCCTCGAAGCGGCGCTTGCCGATGTAGCACCAGGGGCAGGCGATGTCCGACCAGATCTCGACGTGCACGCGGGTCTCCTCTGCGGGGCGTGGCGCCTCCGCGGTGGTTGTTGACGCAACGACACATCGATCCTAGCGCGCCACCGGCCGCGCGGTGCTGACCGCGAGCCGCGGCCGGCCCTCCCGCGTCGGCGCCCGCGCCCCCCGACGCGGGCGCCGACAGGTCCGGGCTATGGGCGGATGTTCTGGTTGAGCCGGAAGAGGTTCTCCGGGTCGTAGCGGCGCTTGAGCGCGACGAGCCGCTCGTAGTTCGCGGCGCCGTAGGAGGCCCGCAGGCGCTCGTCGCCGGCGTCGCCCATGAAGTTCGTGTAGCCGCCCTCGCGGCTCACGGGCTCCAGGGCCTCGGTGGTTCCGCGCGCCCAGGCCACGTTGGCGTCGAACCCCTCGGCGCCGGGGGACCGGGCGATCACGTTGAACACGTAGGGCGCCGACCGGCCGCCGAACGCGCCGTGGTGATCGCCGTAGCGCGCGACGGCGCCCCCGAAGTGGTGGAGGTGCAGCTCCGAGGTCGGCGCGGGCTTGGCCCGGTAGCGGGCCACGAGCGCGGCGACCGCCTCGTCGGTCAGCTCGTCGACGAACGCCGAGCGGAAGTAGTTGTGGGCGCCGCGCGCCCACAGCGGGTCGAGGAGGCCCTGCATCGCCACGTACGGCATGACGCCGATCAGGTCGGCGATCGGGTCGCCGAGGTCCTTCAGCGGCTGCACGAGCTCGCGCCCGCGCTCCTGCTCGCCGGCGTGGACGGCGACGACGCCGACGATCGGCTTGCCGTGCACGGCCTCGGGCAGGAACGGCGCCGGCGGGGCGGTCGTGAGGTTGACCAGCGTGGTCAGCTCGTCGGGCAGCGTGGGGGTCCAGTCGCGGTAGAAGCGCAGGATCTCCTCGGCGCGGTCGCCCGCGAAGAAGATCGGGCCGGCGAGCACCATCGGGCCGACCGGGTGCACCCGGAACGTCAGCGACGTCGCGATGCCGAAGTTGCCGCCGCCGCCGCGCAGGCCCCACAGCAGCTCGGCGTTCTCGTCCTCGCCGGCGTGCACGAGGCGCCCGTCGGCGGTGACGACGTCGGCGGCGATCAGGTTGTCGCAGGCCAGGCCGCACTTGCGCATGAGCCAGCCGATGCCGCCGCCGAGCGTGAACCCGCCGATCCCGGTGGTGGACACCAGCCCGCCGGTCACGGCCAGCCCGAAGGCCTGGGTCTCGTGGTCGAAGTCCGCCCACGTGCAGCCGCCCTCGGCGACCGCCGTGCGGCCGGCCGGGTCGACGTGCACGGAGGTCATCCCCGACAGGTCGACGAGCACGCCGCCGTCGCAGCTCGAGAAGCCGGGGATCGAGTGCCCGCCGCCGCGCACGGCGACCTGCAGGCTCTCGCTGCGCGCGAAGTCGACGGCGCGCATGACGTCGGCGACGCCGGCGCAGCGGACGATCAGCGCCGGCCGCCGGTCGTGGGCGCCGTTCCAGATCGAGCGCGCCTCGTCGTAGTCGTCGTCCTGGGGCCGGATCAGCCGGCCGCGCAGGCCCTGCTCGAGCTCGGAGAGGGTCGCCTCGCCGAGGACGTGGGGGGTGATCGTCTGCGTCGCCATGGTCGTGAGCTCCTGGTGATGAGGTGAGAGAACGCGGTCAACGCTCCCGCGCCGGACTTAGCGACGTCTTAGCGGCCGCTCGATCGAGCTCCAAGGCGCGGGCGACGCCCCACCGGTCGCCGAGCGGGCGCAGATGCGCGAGCGCCGCGTCGAGCAGGCCGGCCGCCCGGTCGGGCTCGCCGCCGGCGATCGCCAGCTCCGCCAGCCGCAGGGTCGCCCAGCCCGCGCAGCGCAGCAGCCGCTGCGCCTCGGCCCTCCGGCGGCTCTCCTCGAGCAGCTCGCGCGCGCGGTCGGCCGCTGCGGCAGCGGCGGGTGATGCGGCATCCGCGGGCGCTCCTGCGGTTCCGGTCGCCGCGGCGTCGGCCATGAGCATCCCGAGGTTGAGCCGCATCCCCGCCTGGCCCGGCGCGTCGTCGGTGGCCTCGAACAGCGCCAGCGCATCGCCGATCACCGACCGGGCGCGCTCGAGGTCGCCGGCGCGCGCGGCCAGCACGCCGAGATTGCCCAGCGTCATGCCGGCGGCCCTGCGGTCGCCGAGCTCGCGGCGCAGCGCCAGCGCCTCGTCCAGCAGCTCGCGGCCGAGGTCGTGCTCCCCCATCGCGCCGGCGAGGCTCCCGAGCCGGTTGAGCGCGAACGCGGTGCCCATGGCGTCGCCCGCCTCGCGGAAGTGGGCCAGGCTCTCGGCCAGGCGCTCGCGCGCCGGCTGGCCGAGCCCCTGGGCGCGCGCCACGTCGCCGAGCGCGGCCAGGACGTAGCCGATCGCGCCGCGGGCGTCCACGCGGCGGAAGAACTGCACGGTCTCCTCGAAGTACATCCGCGGCGCCCCGCCCGGTCCCTCCGGGGCGACGAACAGGCCGGCGGTGTGGACGCGGAAGAACCGGTCGTGGTCCTCCGCGGGCAGCTCCCGCAGGAGCGTCAGGCTGTCGAGCAGCGCTTCGCGGGCTGCGGCGAAGTCGCCGCGGCAGTGCGCGAGCACGCCGACCGAGTGCACGACCGCGGCCGCCACCTTGCCGTCCCCCAGCTCCTCGGCCAGCGCGCGGCTCTGGGCGTAGAGCTCCTCGGCCCGGTCGTTGCGGCTGACCATGTACTCGTAGACGCCGGCCTCGTCGAGCGCGTGGGCCAGCGCGCGGCGGTCGTCGAGCGCGCGGAAGATGGCGACGCGCTCAGCGCCGAGCTCGCTCAGGCCGCCGGGCCGGCCCAGGCGCACCTCGAGCCCGCTGGCGGCGCGCAGCGCCTCGGCGCGCAGCGCGGTCGGCTCCGGCGCCGCCGCGAGCGCCGCCTCCAGCCAGCGGCTGCCCTCCTGGAAGCGCCCGGAGGCCATCCACATCGGCCACATGCGCACGGCCAGCCGCAGCGCCCGTTGCGGCTCGTGGCGCAGGGCCCAGCCGAGCGCCGCGCGCAGGTTGTCGTGGTCGGGCTCCAGGCGGCGGGGGGCGACGGCCGGCGCGGCCGCGGGGCCTTCGGGGTCGGCCGCGCCCGCCAGCTCGAGGTAGAAGGCCAGATGGCGCGCCTGCGGCGCCGCCGCTTCGCCCGCCTCGGCGAGGCGCTCGCGCGCGTACTGGCGCATCGGCTCCAGCAGCCGGTACCGGTAGCCGCCGGCCTCCTCCTCGGGGACGACCAGGGACTTGTCGACGAGCCGGCCCAGGAGGTCGGCGACGTCGCGCGCGGCGACGTCGGCCGCGCCGCCGGCCGCGCCTTCATCGGCCGCGACCGCCTCCGCCCCCTCCAGCGAGAAGCTCCCGGCGAACACGGCGAGGCGCCCGAACAGCGTGCGCTCGGCGCTCGTCAGCAGGTCGTGGCTCCAGCTCAGCGTGGCCCTGAGCGTCTGCTGGCGGTCCAGGGCCGAGCGGCGCCCCGCCGTCAGCACGGCCAGGCAGTCGCCCAGGCGCTCGGCGATCTGCTGAGGCGACAGCGCGCCCGCCCGGGCGGCCGCGAGCTCGAGCGCGAGCGGCATCCCGTCCAGGCGCAGGCAGATCTCGGCGATCGCGGCCGCATTGTCCGGGCCGAGCGCGAAGGCGGGCGCGACGTCGCGCGCGCGCTCGCAGAACAGGCGGATCGACTCGCACGAGGCGAGCTGCGCGGGCTCCGCGGAGTCCGGGAGGGCGAGCGACGGGACCCGCCACGTGACCTCGCCGGGGACGCGCAGCGGCTCGCGGCTGGTCGCCAGGATGCGCAGGTCCGGGCAGGCGGCCAGCAGGTGCTCGGCCAGGAGGGCGCAGGCGGCGACGAGGTGCTCGCAGTTGTCGACGACCAGCAGCGCGCGCGACGCCACGAGCTGCGCGCTGAGCCCCTCCAGGGGCGGCCGCTGCGACGGCAGCGTGAGGCCGAGTGCGGAGGCCGTCGCCGCCGGCACGAGCGCGGGATCGCCCAGGCCGGCGAGCTCCACGAGCCAGACACCGTCCGGGCACGCGGGCAGGTGCGCCGTCGCGGCCTCCAGGCCGAGGCGCGTCTTGCCCGCCCCGCCGGCGCCGACGAGCGTGACCAGGCGGTTGCGGTCGAGCAGGTGCCCGACCTCCCGCAGCTCCCGGCCGCGGCCGACGAAGCTCGTCAGGGCGACCGGCAGGTTGTGGGGCGCGGTGGCCGCCGGCGGCGCGCGCGCCGGCTCGGGCTCCGCCGCCGGCTCGCGTCCGGGCGCGGTCTCACCGGGCTCACCGCGCAGCAGCTCGCGATAGAGCTCCGCGGTCTGCGGGTCCGGCTCGGCCTCCAGCTCGCGCCGCAGGGCGGTGCGGAGCTGGTGGTACTGCGCCAGCGCCTGCTGGCGGCGCCCGTCGGCGGCGAAGAGCCGCATCAGCGCGCGGTGGGCGGCCTCGTGCAGCGGGTCGGCGACCACGACCTGCTCGAGCGCCTCGACGGCCGCCGCCGTGTCCCCGCGCGCGGCCAGGCGGGCGGAGAGCTCGAGCAGCAGGCCGAGATACGCCTCGCTCAGCGCCTCCCGGCGGCCCGCCGCCCACGGCTCGTAGCGGTCTTCGGGCAGCAGCTCGCCGCCGTACAGGCCGAGCGCCGCCTGGCAGTCCGGCAGGGCGCCGGTCTCCCGCGCGCGGGCGGCGGCGGCCTCGAACGCGTCGACGTCGACCTCGACCGTCCCGCCCGGATGCAGGGCGAGCATGTCGTCGCGCAGCGGCAGCACGGCGGCGGCCTCGGCGCCCGCCGCCTCCAGCGCCCGCCGGGCGACGTACAGCGCCTGGTGGAAGTTGTTGGCCGCCGCCTCGGGCGCGCGATCGGGCCACAGCAGCTCGGTGGCGCGCTCGCGGTGGATCCGGCGCTCGGGCGCCAGCGCGAGCAGCTTGACCAGGCTCCTGGCCTTGCGCAGGCGCCAGGCGGCCGCGGGCACGTCCTCGTCGCCGACGCGGACGGCGAAGGCACCGAACAGCCGTATTCGCACGGCCTTCCCCATTTCCCTCGGCCCACCATACGGGAGCGCGGAGGACCCGTCAGGGGGGCGCTACCGGCAGCCGCGCACGTCGATCGCCCCGCTGCGCAGCGTCGCCGTCACGCGCAGCACGCGGCGGTGGCGGTCGTAGGACCAGCGGGCGCGCGGCAGCGCGCGGCCGGCGACGGTCACCCGGCAGGGCGTCAGCCGGTGGCGCAGCGCGCCGAGCCCAGCCTGCAGGCGGTAGGTGCGCGTGCGCGTCCCCCGGATGGCCAGCCTCCAGCGCCCGCGGCCCTCGGTCGAGACCGCCCGGTCGCCGGCGGCGCCGAGCGCGGCGCGCGTGCGCCCGCGCGGGAAGGCGATCAGGCGCATGCGGTCGCGCCGGTCGGCGAGGCGGACGACGCCCGGCCCGCGGTACGGGCTGAGCGTGTCGACGTCCGGCGAGAGCAGCGGCAGCACGGCGCCGGCGCGCGCAAGCAGCGGCAGCTCGTCGGCGGGGGCGGGCAGCGTGACGGCGCGCCGCCCGTCGAGCAGCTTGGTCCCGGTCACCGACAGCGAGCCGTCGCGGCGCTCGTAGGCGATCGAGCGCCAGACGTCGATCCAGCGCCCGGCGGGCAGGTAGAGGCGCCGCGTGGTCGCTCCCGGTCGCAGGACCGGGGCGACGAGCAGGTCCGCGCCGAACAGGTACTCGTCGTCGCGCGCGACGGCCCTGGCGTCGCCGGGATAGGCGAGCGCGAGCTGGCGCATGATCGGCACGCCGCGGCGGTCGTACTCGCGCTCGGCGGCCGCCAGGTAGGGGTAGAGCTGCGTGCGCAGCTTGGCGTAGCGCCGCCAGACGCCGAGCACGCCGGGATCGAGGATCTGCGCGCGGCGCAGCTTGGCGCCGATGGCGATCCCGTCCGCCTGCGTGCGCATCACGCCCGACGCCGCGCCGAGCTCGATCCAGCGGCGCAGCAGGTCGGGGGTCGTCTGCGGCGCGCTGATCGCGAAGAAGCCGCCGATGTCCGAGCCCCACAGCGAGACGCCGGACAGGCCCATGGTCAGCCCGTTGCGAACGGCCGACGCGAGCCCGTCGAAGCCCCAGTCGGTCGTCGGGTCCCCGCCCCAGACGATCTGCGACCAGCGCGCCGCGCCGGTCCAGCCGGAGCGGTCGTAGCGCGCGAGCGGCCGGCGCTGCCGCTGGGCGAACTCCCACGCCGCGCGGTGGTAGAGCACGGGGTAGCGGTTGTGCATCGCGGTGCCGGGCGTGCCGTCGGCGGAGCGCAGGTCGGGCGGCGTGTACTCGCCGAAGTCCTCCATCCAGCCGTCGTGGCCGTCGCGGTAGGCCTCGCCCAGCAGCCGTCCGTAGGACGCCACCGCGGCCGGGCCGGAGAAGTCGAACTGCGCGACGTCGAAGAAGCGGCTGGTGAAGTAGCGGTAGACGTAGGGGTCGCCCGCCGCGGTCCGGCCGAGCGCCCCGGCCGCCGCCGCGCGGTCGTAGGCCGGCTGCAGCGACGTGCAGATCATCGGGTTGACGTAGGTCGTCGAGGCCAGGCCGGCGGCGTGCAGCGCCGCGGTCCGGGCGCGCTCGGCCGCGCGGGCGCCCGCGCTCAGGCCGCAGGGAAGGTAGTGGGCGAAGGTCGTCGCCACGGACGCCGGGGCGTCGGCCGCCTTGAGCGCCGCGACGGCCTGCAGCGCGTCGCCGGGCGGCTGGAACCAGGGGCCGAAGTAGAACGGCGCGGCCGCGGGCGGCTGGCGCCCGACGCGCGCGCTCATGCGGCGCAGCGCGTCCGCGGGCCGCGGGCCCGCGAAGACCCGCAGGTCGAGGTGCGCGGCGGCGACCTCGACGCTCCAGGCGCCCGCGCCGAGGTGGTGGGTGACGCGCTCGTCGTCGTCGACGAGCGCGCCGTAGCCGCGCGTGGACAGCAGCCACGGGATCGGGAAGTACGTCGCGTCGTCGCGCGGGACCCAGCCGGCCTTGGGCACGACGGCGCCCAGGACCGCGCGGTCGGCCGGCGCGTAGGGGCCGTCGGAGACGTAGCTGTCGACCGTGCCGCGCCGCCGGACGACGGCGTCGGAGCGCTCGCCGAAGCCGAGGTAGCGCTCGCCGTGGCGGGCGGCGAACGCCGCGCCGGTCGCTTCGACGGCCGGCGCGCCCGGGGCGACGCCGGTCACGGCCGCGCGGAGGGCGATCACGCCGCGCGCGTCGCGTGCGATGCGCACCGCGATGCGGCGGCCGGCGGGGTCGCCGGTCGCCAGCGTGGCGAGAAGCGCGCCACCGCGCCGGTGCAGCGCGACGGCTCGCGTGGCGTGATACCAGCGGCCGC
>JAICJK010000546.1 GCA_025928415.1 Solirubrobacteraceae bacterium
CGGCGGGCCCCAACGCGGCCGGCGCCGCGGCCGGCAAGGTCTTCGCGGAGGTCGACGCCTACGCCCGCCGCCGCGGCGGGCGCCCGGAGACCTTCGCCGGCCTCGCGGGCGCGGGCGACCTCGTCGCCACCGTCGTGGCCGCCGGCAGCCGCAACCGCCGCGCGGGCGAGCTGCTCGGCCTCGGCGTCCCGACCCCGGAGATCGCTCCGCGCCTCGGCCAGACGGCGGAGGCGCTCGACGCCCTCCCGCTGCTGGCGCGCGCGTTGCGCGAGGACGGCCTGGCCGCGCCGACGGTCGAGGGCCTGGCCGCCGTGGTCGAGGGGCGCGACGACGCGGCGAGCTGGGCGCAGGCCGTGACCACCCCGCGGCCCCGCGCGAAGCCGAGGCGGGCGGCGTAGGCGACTCGGGATAGGCTGGCGTGCGTGGACAAGGCCCAGCTCGACGAGCAGTTCTCCGAGCTCTACCGGGCCCACCTGCGGGACGTCTACTCCTATGCGTACTACCGGGTGGGCAACCACCACGACGCGGAGGACCTGACGGAGCAGACCTTCCTGCAGGCCTACCGGCACTTCGAGCGGGCGATGGCGGAGAGCGACGGCCGGCCGCTGCGGCCGTGGCTGATCCGGATCGCGCACAACCTCGCGGCGAACCTGTACCGCGACCGCTCGCGCAAGCCCCAGACGCCGATCGACGACACGACGTCGCTGCGGACGCCGCACACCACGGAGGACCTGGTGGAGGGGCGCGACGAGCTGGCGCGCATCCTGGAGGCCGTCAAGGAGCTGCCGGACGACCGCCGCGAGGCGCTGATCATGCGCTTCGCGCTGGGGATGGACAACCGCGAGATCGCCCGGGCCATGGGCCGCACCGACGGCGCCACCAAGGTGCTCATCCACCGGGCGATCAAGCAGCTCGAGGGCATCGTCCGCACCGCCGAGACCGCGCACTGACATGAACGACGCCGTCCACAGCCAGGATCTGCCCGACTTCGAGGGCCTGCTGCGCCAGGCGCTGTCGCCCGTCGACCCGCCCGAGGACCTGGCCAACCGCCTCGAGGCGACGCTGACCAGCCTCACCGACCTCGCGGCCGAGGAGCTCGAGGGCTGGGAGCTCGGCGCGATGCGCGACCCCCGCAACTGGACGCGCATCGCCCGCCCCGTCGCCGCCGTCGCGATCGGCGGCGCCGCCGGCGCCGGCCTCGTGATCCTGCGGGTGCGCGCGGGCCGCAAGCACCGCCGCGCCGGCGCCTCCGGCACGCTCGACTACGCCGAGCAGACGGTCAAGGCGGTCGCCGACGAGGCGCGCAAGCTGCTGGACCGGTGATCCGCCGGCCTCTCACGCGCGCATGAGCGACCGGATGCCCGGATCGCTGAACGACCTCGCCGACGAGGATCTCATGCAGCTCGTGCGCAAGGGGCGCTCGGACGCCTTCGAGTGCGTCTACGAGCGCCACAGCACCGCCGCCTTCTCGCTCGCCTACCGCATGACCCAGAACCGCAACCAGGCCGAGGACGTCGTCCAGGACGCGTTCCTCAGCCTGTGGCGCTCCAACGCGCGCTACGACCGCGCCCGCGGGTCGGTGCGCACCTGGGTGCTCGGAATCGTCCACAACCGCGCGATCGACTCGCTGCGCCGCTCGGTGACCCACGACCGGCGCCGGGCCAGCGACGAGGGGCTCGAGGAGCGCTTCGCCGCGCCCGAGCGCACCGAGGTGGAGGCGGCGCGCCGCGACGAGGCCCGCGAGGTCCGCGCGGCGATCCAGACGCTGCCGGCCGAGCAGTCCCGGGTGATCGAGCTCGCGTACTTCGGGGGCTTCACGCACGCCGAGATCGCGACGATGCTGCAGACTCCGGTCGGGACCGTGAAGGGCCGCATGCGCCTGGGCCTGGCCAAGATGCGCCATCAGCTCGGCGGCCTCGCCGCGGAGGCGACGTCATGAGCGTGCTTCGGCTGCGCCGAAGCATTGCGAGTTCGTGCCGGCTGGCGCCGGCAGTGCGAGTTCGCTTCGCGAACATCGCGCTGCGCGAACATCGCGGGGAGGTTGACCTATGAGCGCCCCCTGCCCGCGCGGCCAGGACGCCGGCGCGTACGTCCTGGGCGCCCTCGAGGAGCACGAGGCCGCCGAGTACGCCGCCCA
>JAICJK010000181.1 GCA_025928415.1 Solirubrobacteraceae bacterium
CAGGAGGCGGCGCGGCTGCGGGCCGAGGCCGCCGAGGAGGCCGAGCGGGCCCGCGCGAAGGCCCGCGAGGAGGCGCGCGAGGTGGTCCACGACGCGCGCGTCGCCGCCGGCGAGGTCCTGCGCGAGGGCACCGAGCTGAGCGACGACCTGCGCGCCCTGTCGGCCTCCCTGCACCGCAACGCCGAGCGCCTGATCAGCGACATCAAGGACGCGCACGCCCGTCTGACCGCCGACCTCGACAAGGTCACGCCCGGAGACTCGGCCCCGTTCGTCCGCGACGCCCGCCTGCCCGGCGACGCGGCCGCCCCGCCCATCAGCCGCCGCAAGGGCCGCGCGCCGCGCGCCCCGGACGAGGAGCTCGAGGTCCCCGAGTTCCTGCCGCCCCGCTGACGCGCAGCCCTCCGCCGCGGCTTGTACCATTGGGCGCGCAGCACGCCTCGGGGCTATAGCTCAGCTGGGAGAGCGTCGCGCTGGCAGCGCGAAGGTCGAGGGTTCGAGTCCCTCTAGCTCCATCGCCCGCAGGACCCGAACCGGGCCGTCCCGCAGGGCCCGAGCCGGGCCGTCCCGCAGGACCCGGGCCGCGGGCGCGGCGACCGCCGCCCCCTACCGCGCGGCGACGTCCGCCGGCTCGGCGAGCGCGGCGAGCTCGATCCGGGGCACGTCGCCCCAGAGCTGCTCGAGGCGGTAGTGGTCGCGCGTCTCGGGCGTGAAGACGTGGACGACCACGTCCAGGTAGTCCATCAGCACCCAGCGCGACTCGGTCAGGCCCTCGACGCGGCGCGGGTAGAGGCCGCGAGCCTTCTTGAGGCCCTCGTGGATGCCGTCGTGGATGGATTTGACCTGCCGGTCGGTGTTGCCCGTGGCGATCAGGAAGAAGTCGGTGTAGCCGGCGACGCCGCGCAGGTCGAGCCCGACGAGGTCGATGGCCTTCTTGTCGGCCGCGTAGGACGCGGCCGCCTGCACGAGCTGCTCCGGGGTCATCGGGATGCGGGGCCTCCTACGGGGCTGGGGGTGGCGGCGGGGCCGGCGACGCCGTAGAGGCCGCGCTCCGCGATCGTGCGGGCCACGGCGTCGGGGACGAGGTGGCGGATCGGCCGGCCCTGGGCGACGCGCAGCCGGATCGCCGACGACGAGATGTCCAGCCGCGGCATGTCGAAGAAGCGGACGCGGTCGCCGCCCGGCAGCTGCTCCAGGCGCTCGGCGAGCTCGTGGCGGCGGACGCCCTCGCGCTCGGCGACGGCGAGCGTGGCGATCTGCAGCAGCGCCTCGGGCTCGCGCCACCGCGGCAGGCTCGCCGCCATGTCGCCCCCCACGATGAAGGTCAGGTCGTGCTCCGGCGCGTCGGCATGGATCTCCCTGAGGGTAGCCACCGTGTACGACGGGCCCGGCCGGTCGATCTCGCGGCGCGAGACCGAGATCCGCGCGTCCCCCGCGACCGCCTGCTCGCAGAGCTCGAAGCGGACCTCGGGGCCCGGGTCGCCGTCCGCGTCCTTGTGCGGCGGCGTGTGGACGGGCATCAGGACCACGCGGTCGAGGCGCAGCTGGTCCAGCGCGTCCTGCGCCATGACGACGTGCCCGACGTGCGGCGGGTTGAACGTCCCCCCGAGGATGCCGATCGCGGCCATCTGGGCTCCGGGCGGGCGGCCGCGCTCAGGGGCGGCTGTGGCCGTCGCCCTGCACGACGTACTTGGTGGAGCACAGCTCGCGCAGCCCGATCGGGCCGCGGGCGTGGAGCTTCTGGGTCGAGTTGCCGATCTCCGCGCCCAGGCCGAACTCGCCGCCGTCGGTGAAGCGCGTGGACGCGTTGACGTAGACGCAGGCGGCGTCGACCCGGCGCTCGAAGGCGCGGGCCGCCGCGACGTCCTGGGTGAGGATCGCCTCGGAGTGCCCGGAGCCGTGCGCGTTGACGTGCGCGATCGCCTCCTCGACGGAGTCCACGACGCCGACCGCGAGCACCAGCGCGAGGTACTCCGTGTCCCAGTCCTCGTCGGTGGCGTCGAGCAGCGCGCCGGCCAGGTGGTCGCCGGCCAGCGCGCGCGTGCGGCCGTCGACGCGCAGCTCGACGCCGGCATCGCGCAGGGCGGCCAGGGCGCCCGGCAGGAACGCGGACGCGGCGTCGGCGTGCACGAGCAGCGTCTCGGCGGCGTTGCAGACGCCGGGACGCTGGGTCTTCGCGTTGAGGACGATCCGCCGCGCGGCCTCGAGGTCCGCGCTCGCGTCGACGTAGACGTGGCAGTTGCCGGAGGCGGCGTAGATCACGGGCACGGTGGCGACGCCCTTCAGCGCCGCCTTGAGCCCCTCGCCCCCGCGCGGGACGATCAGGTCCACCACGCCCTCCTGGGTGGCCAGCTCGGCGAGCTCCTCCCGCCCGCCGCCGGCGACCAGGG
Source organism: Solirubrobacteraceae bacterium (assembly GCA_025928415.1). Classification (GTDB taxonomy): domain Bacteria; phylum Actinomycetota; class Thermoleophilia; order Solirubrobacterales; family Solirubrobacteraceae; genus Paraconexibacter. The sequence goes on from JAICJK010000181.1 coordinate 2,388, forward strand.
TGACCGAGCCCGCCGGCAGCCCGGCGCCCTCGGCCGCCTCCGCGGCCACCGCGGCGAGGACCGCGTTGGAGTGCGCGGCCGAGGACGACCCGCGCAGCACGATCGCGTTGCCCGACTTCAGGCACAGCGCGGTGGCGTCGATCGTCACGTTCGGGCGGGCCTCGTAGACGACGGCGACGACGCCGAGCGGGACGCGGACCTTGCGCACGTCCAGCCCGTTGGGCAGGCGCCGCCCCTCGATGACCTCCCCCACCGGGTCGGTCAGGGCGGCGATGTCGCGCACCTGAGCGGCGATCGCGGCGACCCGCGCGCCGGTCAGCTCCAGGCGGTCGAGCAGCGCGGCCGACAGGCCCCCGTCGCGGCCGGCCTCCATGTCGCGGGCGTTGGCCTCGAGGATCTCGGGGGTGCGCGCGACCAGCGCGCCGGCGATCGCCTCCAGCGCGGCGTCCTTGACGCTCGTCGGGACGCCCGCGAGCTCGCGGGAGGCCGCCCGGGCGGCCAGGCAGAGGTCGGTTACGGTGACGCTCGCGGCGGTCGTGGCCATGGTCAAAGGGTACGCGCCCGGCGCGCGGCCGCTCAGGCCAGCACGAAGTAGTCGCGGTGCACGGCCTCGTCGGCCGCCCGCGGCAGCAGCTCGCGCACCTCGGCGCTCTTGAGCCCGCGGACGCGGCGCAGCTCCTCGGCCGAGTAGGCGCAGATGCCCTTGCCGATCAGCGCGCCGCCCTCCGCCACGTCGACGGCGTCGCCCGCGTCGAACGCGCCGCGCACCTCCACGACCCCGACCGGCAGCAGCGACGTGCCGCCCTCGCGCAGCGCCCGCGCCGCCCCGGCGTCCACCTGGACGGTCCCGTGGGCCGGCTTGGCGTACTTCAGCCACAGCTTGAACGACGAGTAGCGCGCCTCGCGGGCCGCGAAGCCGGTCCCCACGCGCTCGCCGGCCAGCGCGGACTCCAGCGCGCCCGGGCGCACGCCGCTGGCGATGACCGTCGGGATGCCCGCGGCCGAGGCCATCTCGGCGGCCACGACCTTCGAGCGCATGCCGCCCGAGCCGAGCGCCGACGTCGCCTGCCCGATCCGCAGCTCGTCGAGCGCCTCGAAGTCCGTGACCTCCCCCACGAGCTCGGCCTCCGGATCGCTGCGCGGGTCGGCGGTGAACAGGCCCTCGATGTCGGTGAGCATCACGAGCCGGTCGGCGCCGACCAGGATCGCCACCTGCGCGGCGAGGAAGTCGTTGTCGCCGAAGGAGATCTCGTCGGTCGTGGTCGTGTCGTTCTCGTTGATGACCGGCACCACGCGCCAGTCCAGCAGGCGCCCGAGCGTCTGGCGCGCGTTGAGGTAGTGCGTGCGCGCGCTGAGGTCGAAGAACGTGAGCAGGACCTGGGCGCTGGTCACGCCGCGGTCGCGCAGCAGCTCGTCGTAGACGCGATAGAGCTTGCCCTGGCCGACGGCGCTGGCGGCCTGCAGGTCCTCGATCGCGGTCGGGCGCACGCCGAGGCCCATCACGCGCATCCCGCGGGCGATCGCCCCGGAGGAGACGACCACGACGTCCTCGCCCGCCGCCCAGCGCGCCGCGACGGCAGCGCACAGGCGCTCCAGGACGTCGGCGCGCAGCTCGCCCGTCGGGTCGGCGACGACGCTCGAGCCGAGCTTGATGACGGTCCGGGCGGCCATGCGGGGACCGGATGCTACGACGGGCGGGGGCTATCCCGGGTCGAGCTCGAAGACGACGCCGGCGATCTCGACGTCGTCGCCGGGCTCGAAGCCCTCTGCCTCCAGAGCCCGGACCACGCCGAGGCGGTGCAGGCGGTGCTCCACGTGGGCCAGCGCCTCGTCGTTGTCCAGGTCGTGGCGAGCCAGCAGGCGCTCGACCTGCTCCCCCGCGACCCGGAAGCCGCCGCCGGCGAGCCGCTCGACGGTGAAGCCGCGGCGGTCGGCGGGGCGGAACACGCGGTGCTCGGGCAGCTCGTCCTCCCCGGCGAGCACGGGGTCCTGCTCGGCGGGCGGCTGGACGGGCACGCGGCGCAGCAGCAGCGCGGCCAGCTCGTCGATGCCCCGGCCGGTCGCGGCCGAGGTCACCAGCACGGGGACCTCGGCATCGGGGTCGGCGGGATCCCACGCCTCGTGCTCGGGCGGCGCGAAGCGCGCGGCCCAGCGCTCGCGCGCCGCGGCCGCGGCGTCGGCGGTCACGAGGTCGGCCTTCGACAGCACCAGGACCCGCGGCAGCGCGGCCAGGCGCGCGTCGTGGGCGGCCAGCTCGCGCTCGATGACCGCGAAGTTGGCCTCCGGGTCGCTGCCGTCCAGCGGCGCGAGGTCGAGCACGTGGACCAGCAGCCGCGTGCGCTCGACGTGGGCGAGGAAGTCGTGGCCGAGCCCGGCGCCCGCGCTGGCCCCCTCGATCAGACCGGGGATGTCGGCCAGGATGAGCTGGCGATCGGCGCCCTCCAGCGTCCCGAGGATCGGCTCGAGGGTCGTGAACGGGTAGCCGGCGACCTTCGGCGCGGCGCGGGTCATGCGGCCCAGCAGCGACGACTTGCCGGCGTTGGGCAGCCCGACCAGCCCGACGTCGGCCAGCAGCTTGAGGCGCAGCTCGACCTCGCCCTCCTCCCCCTCGAGGCCGCGCTCGGCGAACCGCGGGGCCTGCCGCGTGGAGCTCGCGAACTTCTTGTTGCCGCGGCCGCCCGAGCCGCCGCGGGCGATCACCACGCGCCGGCCGGGGACGACCAGGTCGAAGGCCTCCCCGTCCCAGCGCGCGACCTGCGTGCCGGGCGGCACGCCGACGACCAGGTCGTCGCCGTCGGCGCCGTGGCGCAGCGCCCCCTCCCCGTGGCGGCCGCGCGGGGCCTTGTAGTGGGCGCGGCGCTTGAACGACTGCAGGTCGCGCAGCGAGTCGTCGCAGCGCAGGACGACGGCGCCGCCGCGCCCGCCGTCCCCGCCGTCGGGGCCGCCGCGCGGGACGTGCGCCTCGCGGCGGAACGACTTGCAGCCGTCCCCCCCGCCGCCGGCCTTCACGAAGATGCGGGCCTTGTCGTAGAGCATGCGTCCCTTCCACTGTGACACGAAAGGAAACCGCCTCCCATGAGCGCACCATCGCCGAAGGTCCTGCTGATCACGGGCGCGAGCACCGGCATCGGCGCCGCCACGGCGCGCGCGGCGGTGGGGGCCGGCCACCGGGTCGCGCTCGCGGCGCGCTCGCCTCCTAGCGCGCCCATGCTCTACGACAAGGCGCGCATCTTCGTGCAGGCCGGCCGCGGCGGCGACGGCTGCAAGTCGTTCCGCCGCGAGGCGCACGTCCCGCGCGGCGGCCCCGACGGGGGCGACGGCGGGCGCGGCGGCGCCGTCGTCCTGCGCTGCGACGACTCGCTGCGCGACCTGCAGACGTTCAAGCGCAAGGCGCACTACAAGGCCGGCCGCGGGCGGCACGGCGAGGGCGCGCTGCGCCACGGCGCGTCGGGCGACGACCTCATCGTCCGCGTCCCGCCCGGC
>JAICJK010000071.1 GCA_025928415.1 Solirubrobacteraceae bacterium
CGGTGCGGTGGCCGACGTCGACTGCGCCGTCGGCGACGCCCCGTGCCTGGAGCCCAGCAGCGCCCGCGGCTTCGTCGTCGACGAGGCCGAGGTGACGTACTGGGGCCTGTGCCCCGCCTGCCAACCCACCCCCGGAGGAGCAGCCTGATGAGCGAGCCCAAGCACCTGACCGACCGCCAGGGTCATCCGATCCCGGACAACCAGAACCTCCGCACCGTCGGCGTCCGGGGGCCGGCGACGCTCGAGAACTACCACTTCATCGAGAAGCTCAGCCACTTCGACCGCGAGCGCGTCCCCGAGCGCGTCGTCCACGCCCGCGGCGCGACCGCGTTCGGCGAGTTCGAGGCCTACGGGGCCGTCGGCGACGAGCCGATCGCCCAGTACACGCGCGCCAAGCTCTTCCAGGAGAAGGGCAAGAAGACCGAGGTGGCGGTGCGCTTCTCGACCGTCGCCGGCGGCCGCGACTCGTCGGAGGCCGTCCGCGACCCGCGCGGCTTCGCGGTGAAGTTCTACACCGAGGACGGCAACTGGGACCTGGTCGGCAACAACCTCGCGGTGTTCTTCATCCGCGACGCCACGAAGTTCCCCGACTTCATCCACTCCCAGAAGCCGGACCCCGTCACCTTCGAGCGCCAGATCCCCAACCGCGCCTTCGACTTCCTGTCCCAGAGCCCCGAGGCGCTGCACATGGTGATGCTCGTCTTCAGCCCGCGCGGCATCCCGGCCAGCTACCGCGAGCAGCAGGGCTTCGGCGTCAACACCTACAAGTGGGTCAACGCCGCCGGCGACACCAAGCTGGTCAAGTACCACTGGCTGCCCCGGCAGCCGGTCAGGAGCTGGACGGCCGCCGATGCGACGGCCGTCCAGGCCGAGGAGCTCGGCTGCCACACCAAGGACCTCTACGACGCGATCGACCGCGGCGAGTACCCGCAGTGGGAGCTCAACGTCCAGCTCATGGACGACCACGACCATCCCGAGCTCGACTGGGACCCGCTCGACGACACGAAGGTCTGGCCGGAGAACGACTTCCCGCTGCACCCCGTCGGGCTGATGACGCTCAACCGCAAGCCCGCGAACTTCTTCGTGGAGAGCGAGCAGATCGCCTTCGGGACGGGCGTGCTGGTCGACGGGCTGGACTTCTCCGACGACAAGATGCTCACCGGCCGGACGTTCTCCTACTCCGACACCCAGCGCCACCGGGTCGGCCCCAACTACCTGCAGCTCCCGGTCAACCAGGCCAAGGCCGGCCAGGTCCGGACCAACCAGCGCGACGGGGCGATGGCCTACCACGTCGACGGCGGCGGCGAGAACCCGTCGGTGAACTACGAGCCGTCGATCACCGGTGGCCTGACCGAGGCGCCGAAGCCCGCCCACGAGGCGCAGGGCCCCGTGCTCGAGGGGCGCCTGACGCGCGCGCGGATCCCGCGGACCAACGACTACCAGCAGGCCGGCGAGCGCTACCTGCTGTCCGACCCGTGGGAGCGCGACGACCTCGTGGCCAACCTGGTCGACGCGCTGTCGCAGTGCGACCGTCCGATCCAGGAGCGGATGGTCTGGCACCTGTTCATGGCCGAGGACGAGCTCGGCCGGCGCGTGGGCGAGGGGCTGTCCATCAGCGCCGACGACGTCCGCGGCCTCGGGCCGCTGGCCACCCAGCAGCTCAGCGAGGCGGAGCTGCGGCGGGCGGCGAACCTCGGCAACAACGGCACGCGCGACGTGAGCGGCCTCGTGATGACCCACTGCGTGCCCAACGAGCACGCCGCGGTCGCCGAGGCCCCGGAGACGGTCTCGGCCTAGGGCTCAGGCCCGCCCCGCCGGAGCCCGCGCGGCTCCGGCGGGGCCGCCCGCCTACTGCAGCACGAGCGCCAGGCAGCCGCACAGGACGGCGGCGCCCGCGGCCAGCCACGCGACGTAGTCCGTCGGGTGGCCGTTGTGCAGGCCGCGCAGCCGCTCCCGTGCCGCGATCACTCCGCGCGGCATCCGGCCGCCCACCCCGGCCAGCCCGGCGCCCGCGACAGCCAGGGCGCCGGCCACCGAGGCCGCCGCGTAGAGATAGCCCGTTGCGCTGGGGGACTTGAGCTCGGGGACGGCGATCGCCCGGTGCGCGCCGTCGAGCACGGCGGCGGCGTAGGCCTGCGTGCCGGTGAACTCGCCCGCCGCGCGCCCCGCCGCCTCGATGAGGCCCGGGACGACGCCCCACCCGACCGCCGCGGCGAGCAGGACGGTGGCCAGGGCCCACAGGATGAAGCGGCTTCGCGGCGGGGCGCCGCGCTCGTCCTCGGTCTCGTCGTCGTCGTCGGTGGCCAGCGGGTCGTCGCCCGCCGGCGCTCCCCAGCCGGCGAACACGCGAGCGCCGGCGCGCAGCAGCGTCCCGGCGACCAGCGCGGTCACCAGCGCCATCAGCGCGGGGACCCAGGCGTAGCCGGGCTCCTTGAGCGCGGCGTCCTCGACGAGCGAGCGCCCGAGGAACGAGCCGGTCGGCGGCAGCGACGCGATCGTCAGCGCGCCGAGGGCGAACAGCAGCCCGAGCGGCCACAGGCCGCGCGCGCGGCCGTGCAGGGCGCCCTCGGTGACGCGGTCGTAGCGGTGCTGCACGATCGCCACGATCACGAACAGGGCCGCCTTGACCAGGCCGTCGCCGACGACCCACACCGCCGCGCCCGCGACGCCGTCGGCCGTCAGGAGCGCCAGCCCGAGCAGGAACAGCCCCACCTGGGCGATCGTCGCGAAGGCGAGCATCCGCTTGAGGTGGTGCTGCAGCGCGCACATGACCGCGCCGAGCACCCCGGTGAGGCAGCCCGCCGTGACGAGGACGACGCGCAGCGCATCGTCGTCCGGCCCGAGGACGCCGTGGAAGGCGGTCCAGTAGATGCGGAACAGCCCGAACAGCCCGAGCTCGGAGAACGCGCCGGCCAGCAGGATGCACACCGGGGTCGGCGCGACGGCGTAGGCGTCCGCCGTCCACAGGTGGAACGGCACCACCGCGGCCTTCACGAGCAGCCCGGACGCGATCAGCGCGAACGCCACGACGACGGCGGTGTCGACCGGCCCGTGCTCGAGCGCCCGGCCGATCTGCGCCAGGTTCAGCGCGCCGCTGGACCCGTAGAGCAGGCCGATGCCGAACAGCAGCAGGAACGAGCCGACGCTGTTGGTGATGGCGAAGGTCAGCGAGCCCTCCAGCGAGACGCGCTGCCCGACCTCGTAGCCGACGAGCACGTAGGCGGTCACGCTCATCAGCTCGAAGAACACGAACAGGTTGAACAGGTCCCCGCTGTAGGCGAAGCCGAGCATCGCGGCGACGAAGATCAGGACCAGCGCGTCGAAGGCCAGGCTCTTGACCGTGATCAGCCGCGACGCGGCGATCAGGGCGACGACGGCCAGCACCGCGACGAACAGCGCGAGCCCGGCGCCGATGCGCCCGGGCGCGAAGTCGATGCCGATCGCCGCGCCTCCGCGCGGGTGCCAGCCCGAGAACCAGGTCACGCCGCGCTCGCCCGAGCTTCCGAGCACGAGCGCGGTGAGCACCGCCGCGCCCAGCGCCGCGGCGACCGCGACCAGACCGGCGCCGCGCTGGGCGAACGGGGACGCGGCGGCGAGCAGGGTCGCCGCGAGGATCGGCACGAGCACGACGAGCGGGGCCAGGACCATCAGCCGCGCATCGCCCCGAGCTCGTTCGGATCGACGGTCCCGAAGCGCTTGGCCACCTGGACGGTGAGCGCCAGCAGGACCGCGGTCACGGTGGCCTCGACGACCACGTCGGTGAGCGTCAGCGCCTGCACGACCGGATCGACGACGGGCGTGCCCGCCGGGATGTCGGCGAAGATCGGCGCCGTGCCGCCCGGGCGGTAGCCGATCGCGAGGAAGAGCACGTAGGTCGAGGACTGGGCCACCGACAGGCAGAGCACGAGGTGGACGAGGTGGCGGCTCGTGACGATGCCGACGATGCCGATCAGCAGCAGCCACACGGCGACGAGATAGGGCAGGACGCTCATGTGGAGCGCAGCAGCGCCTGGTCGAGCAGCTCGGCGAGGATGAGCGTCAGCGCGCTGGCCACCTCGATGCCGACCGCCACCTCGAGGATCAGGATCGTCCCGCCCGAGAGCAGGTGACCGGTGACGCCGAGCGCCACGAAGTTCGTCATCGCGGCCGACGCGAAGATCAGCCCCCCGACCGCGACCAGCCCGTAGGCCGCCGCGGCCAGCGCCTCGGTGACCTCCACCAGGTCCACCGGGCTGTCGGTCGGCAGCGCCAGCACCTGGCCCGCCACGTAGACCAGCAGCAGCGCCGCGGCCAGGATGACGCCGCCCTGGAAGCCGCCGCCGGGCGTCAGCTGGCCGTGGGCGACGATGTAGGCCCCGAAGACGATGATCGGCCCCGCGAGCGCGGCCCCCAGGGCGCGCGCGGACGCCGGGACCTGCGCCCGGCGCTGCTCCGCCGCGTCCGCGGCGTCCTGCATCGTGCTGTCCTCGCGCTGCGCGCGCAGCAGCACCGACACGCCCACCGCGGCCGCGAACAGGATGAGCTCCTCGCCCAGCGTGTCCAGGCCGCGGAGGTCGAACGTGATGCCGGCCACGATGTTCGTCACGTGGCGCTCGTGCAGCGCGACGCTGGTGCTCAGCTTCGCGCTCCGCGGCGGCGGCGCGTCCGGCCGGGGGAGGTCGATGACCGCCACGACGAGCACCACCGCCAGCGCCACGCCGGCCAGCGCGACCATCGCCAGCCGCGCGCGCCCGCTCACTCGTCCTCGCCCTGATCGCCGAGCTTGGCCAGCGCGAGCAGCACCATCAGCGGCACGGCCACCGTGGCGACCACGATTTGCGAGAGCGCGACGTCGGGGGCCCCGAAGATGAAGAACAGGATCGACAGGGACAGGCCGAAGATGCCGGCGACGACCGCCTGGCGCACGGGGTCGCGCATGGCGACCGTCGCCGTGCCGGCCAGCGCGACCACGATCAGCGCGGTGATCTGCAGGACGCTCAAGGCCGTTGCCCTCGCGCGTGGATGGCCCGCGCCGTGGCGTGGGTGAGGACGGGCCCCGTCACCAGGAGGATCGCCGCGAGCAGCAGTGCCTTCAGCGCGATGAGCGACCAGCCTCCGGCGCACAGCACCGCGCCCGCGGCGCACAGGCCGCCGAGGGCCGAAGGGCCCGTGTAGTGCAGCCGGTCGTAGGCGTCGCGCATGAGCAGCACGCCCAGGCAGGCGAGGACCTGGAGCGCGCCCGCGGCGACCACCAGCGCCCAGACGACGACCTCCCGCAGCGTCACCGGGCGCGCTCCACGAAGCGCAGGAAGGCCAGCGCGCCGGCGAAGGAGAGGATGCCGAGCGCCACGCCGAGGTCGGCGAAGGCCTGCCGGTTGGTGCCCTCGCTGAGCAGCACGAGCGTGACGGAGCTCATCATCCCGCCGACCTCGAGCGCGATGATCCCCTCCAGGACGGGCCGGCGCACGGCGACCACCAGCAGTGGGACGAGCGCCGCCACGAGGACCGTCGCGGCCCACAGCCAGCCGTTCACGAGCCGTCACCACCGAGCGGGCACGCGCTGCGCGCGACGTCCCCGGTCGGCGCGAGCTCGTGCGCCAGCAGCACGCCGCGGTCGCGGTCGATGTCCACGACGAAGGTGTTGGGCGCCAGGGAGCCGAGCGCCTCGGTCAGCGCGCGATGGGCGGTGTCCTGCCCGTCGGCGCCGACGTGGGGGTAGGGCACCTCGCTCAGGCTCCCGCGCTCGTCGCGGCGCAGGACGCCTCGCGTGACCAGCACGCGGACGAGCGGCACCAGGTCGGCGACCATCCCCAGCACCGGCCGCCAGGCCGTGCTCAGCCAGCGCGCGCGGGGGCGCAGCAGGACCTGCCGGCGGGCGCGCACGAGCACCGCCGCGGTGGCGCCGAGCGCCGCCACGCCCGCCCCGGCCAGGAGCTCGTCCAGCGGCGTGCGGTCGACGAGCAGCAGCCAGAGCGCCGCGCACAGCAGCCACCAGACGACCCACGCGCGCACGTGCCCGACCATCGCGCGCCGGGAGTTACCCCGGCGCGATGGGGGCCGAACGCGGAAGCGGCGCGGGTGCGGCGCTCAGCCCGCGCCATCGTCCAGCGGCGGCCGGGTCGCCGCGCCCGCGCCGCCCTCGACCGGCGGGTCGGCGCGCTCGAGGATGCCCAGCAGCTCGACCACCCGCAGGACGAGCAGCCGCTCCTCGTCCACGTCGACCCAGGTCCCGGCCTGGGCCGGGAAGACGACGTGGTCGCCCGGGCGGACCGGCATGTCGACGCCCGCCGAGCCCCACCAGTCCAGCCCCGGGCCGACGGCGAGGACGATCCCGTGCTGGGGCGGGCTCTCCCGCGTGCCGGGCGGCACGACCAGGCCGGACTGGCGCATCCGGTCGGGCTCGAGCTCCTTGATCACGATGCGGTCGAAGAGCGGGCGAAGCTGATGGCGCACGACCGGGCACGCTAGCGACGCGCGGCCGCGACCGATCCCGACGCGGCGGTGTGAAAGGGTTGCGCCGGCCGGGCGCCCCGCTCCGGCCCGCCCCGCCGGCCGCCCCCCCGACCAAGGAGAAGTCCCTTGAGCACCCCCGCCCTCGCCGCCCGCCGCCCCGCGGTCCTCGGCGACGCACTGCCGCTCGTGCGCGGCAAGGACGTCGTCCTCGTCCTCGCCGGTGCGCTGCTCACCGTCCTCGGCGCGCAGATCTCGATCCACGTCCCGCCGTCGCCCGTCCCGGTGACCGGCCAGACGCTCGGCGTGGTCATCGCCGGGGCCGGGCTGGGCGCCCGCCGCGGGGCGGCGTCCCAGCTCCTGTACGTCGTGCTCGGCCTCTTCCTCCCCGTCTACGCCGACGGCGACCAGGGCTGGCACGTGGTGACCGGCGCCAGCGGCGGCTACCTGATCGGGTTCGTGCTCGCGGCCTGGGCGATCGGCCGCCTGGCCGAGCTGGGCACCGACCGCAAGGTGCCGCTGGCGATCGCGACGTTCATCGTCGGCCAGCTCATCGTGTTCGGGATCGGCGTGCCCTGGCTGAAGGCGAAGACCAGCCTGGACTGGAGCACCGCGATCCACGAGGGCTTCTCGATCTTCATCGTCGGCGGCCTGATCAAGGCGGCCGTCGCGGGCGTCGCGACGCCCGCCGCATGGCGCCTGGTGCGCCGCGTCGACCGCGAGGACTGAGCGCGGCCACGATGCAGACGCGCTCGCTCGGCCGCAACGGCCCCGACGTCTCGGAGATCGGCTTCGGCGCCTGGCAGATCGGCGCCGACTGGGGGGAGGTCGACCCCGACACCGCGCTCGCGACGCTGCGCGCCGCCGCCGACGCCGGGGTGACGTTCTTCGACACCGCCGACGTCTACGGCGACGGGCGCTCCGAGCGCCTGGTCGCCCGCCTGCGCGCCGAGCGCCCGGACATCACGGTCGCCACGAAGATGGGCCGTCGCGGCCCCCAGGAGGTCGGCGAGTACACGCCCGAGCACTTCGCCGCGTGGCTGGACCGCTCGCGCGAGAACCTCGGCATGGAGACGCTGGACCTCGTCCAGCTCCACTGCCCGCCGACCGACCTCTACTACCACCCGGAGGTCTTCGACGCGCTCGACGAGCTCGTCGCGGACGGGCGGATCGCCCGCTACGGCGCGAGCGTCGAGCGCGTGGAGGAGGCGCTGAAGGCCATCGAGGAGCCGGGCCTCTCGACGATCCAGATCATCTTCAACGCCTTCCGGCAGCGCCCGGCCGAGCGCTTCCTCGACGAGGCGGCCCGGCGCGGCGTCGGCGTGATCGTGCGCGTCCCCCTGGCCTCCGGGCTGCTGAGCGGCAAGTACACGCGCGAGACGACCTTCGGTCCCGACGACCACCGCAGCTTCAACCGCGCGGGCGAGGCGTTCGACGTGGGCGAGACGTTCGCGGGCGTGCCCTTCGAGGTCGGGCTGGACGCGGTCGAGGAGCTCCGTCCGCTCGTCCCGGACGGCGCGACGCTCGCACAGCTCGCGCTGCGCTGGATCCTCATGCACCCGGCGGTGAGCACCGTCATCCCCGGGGCGCGCTCGCCCGAGCAGGCGCGCGCCAACGCCGCCGCGGCCGGTCTCCCGCCGCTCGACGCGGCGGCGATGGCCCGCGTGCGCGAGGTCTACGAGCAGCGCATCGCGCCGCACGTGCACCGGCGCTGGTGAGCGGTGGCGGTGGCGGTGGCGGTCCTCGTCGTCCAGCACCAGGCCGACGCGCCGCCGGCGCTGCTGGCCGATGCGCTGGCCGCGCGCGTAGTGCCGTCGTCGCTCGTGGATCTGGGCCGGGGCGACGCGCTCCCGGCGGCGCGCGACGCGCGCGCGGTCGTCGTGCTGGGCTCCGACGCCTCGGCGATCGCGCCGGGCGCGCCCGCCTGGATCGAGGACGAGGTCGCCTGGCTGCGCGACGTCGCCGCCGCCGGGACGCCGGTGCTCGGCATCTGCTTCGGCGCCCAGGTGCTCGCCCGCGCGCTCGGCGGCGGCGTGCGCCGGCTGCCCGCGCCGCAGATCGGCTGGATCGACGCCGGGACGCGCGACGCCGCGCGCATTCCCGCCGGCCCCTGGCTGTCGTGGCACGAGGACGTCGTCGACCTGCCGCCCGGCGCGGAGCTGCTGGCCGCCGACGCCACCGGCCCGCAGGCCTTCGCCCGAGGCGCGCAGCTCGGCGTGCAGTTCCACCCGGAGGTCACGCCCGCCGTCCTCGACGACTGGATCGCCGCCTACGACGGGCGCGAGCTGGCCGGCGAGGTGCTCGACGTCGCGGCGCTGCGGGCGGCGACCGCGCGCCACGCGCCGGCCGC
>JAICJK010000580.1 GCA_025928415.1 Solirubrobacteraceae bacterium
GCGGGCGTCGGGGCGGCCGCGGGCTGGGCGGGTGCGGCGGTGCGGCGCTGGGCCTCGGCGGCCACGCGCTGCTGCATCTCGGCCGCCCGCTCGGGCGCCCGGCCCGCCCACTCGCGCAGGCGCTTGAGCTCGCGCGCCTGGCCGAAGTAGAGGACGGAGAGCACCGCGAGCCCGACGATCGCAGCGAAGCCGGCGTAGCTGCCGACCTCCTTGATCTTGTCGGCGGCGTCGATGGCGGCAACGACGAGAGCCAGCATGAACGGGGGAGTCTAGGTGGAAGGCCCGACTGCAGGCGGGACGCGGACCGACGACAGCTCGGAGACCTTGGCCGCCAGGCCGGCCGCGTCGCCCTCGAGGACGAGCAGCCCGATCTGGTCGAACATCTCCTCCACGGTGCGCGGGTCCAGGGCGTCCCGCTCGGCCCGCAGGATCTTGTCCACCGGGGTCGGCTGCACCCGCTCGTAGGGGTTGAAGAGCTCCTCGTCGAGCTTCTCCCCGGGCCGCCGGCCGACGATCTCGATCGCGATGTCGCGGTCGGGATCCAGCCCCGAGAGCTCGATCATGTCGCGGGCGAGCTGCATGATCTGCACCGGCTCGCCCATGTCGAGGACGTAGATCTCGCCGTGGGTGGCGAGGCTCCCGGAGCGGATGATGAGCTGCACCGCCTCGGGGATCGTCATGAAGTAGCGCTTCATGCGCTCGTCGGTGACGGTCACGGGGCCGCCGCGGGCGATCTGCCGCCGGAAGATCGGCACCACCGAGCCGCTCGAGCCGAGCACGTTGCCGAAGCGCACGGCCCCGAAGTGGGTGCCGGGCCACAGCTGCGCGGCGGCCTCGATCGCGTGCTCGGCCAGCGCCTTGGAGGCGCCCATCACCGTGGCGGGGTGCACGGCCTTGTCGGTGGAGACCAGGACGAGGCGCCGGACGCCGTGCTCGCCCGCGACCCGCGCGAGCAGCCGCGTGGCCAGCGCGTTGTTGCGCACCGCCTCGACCGGGTTGACCTCCATCAGCCCGACGTGCTTGTAGGCCGCCGCGTGGAAGACCGTGGTCGGGCGGTGGGCGGCGAAGACCTCGCGCATCCGCTCGCCCTCCTTGCAGTCGGCGAGCACCACGCCGAGCACCTCGGGCTGCACGTGGCGGTCGTCGAGCAGCTCGCGCTGGATGCGGAAGAGGTTGTCCTCGGCATGGTCGAGCAGGATCAGCCGGCGCGGGCTCACCCGCGCGATCTGGCGCGACAGCTCCGAGCCGATCGAGCCGCCCGCGCCGGTGACGAGGACGACCTCCCCCGCGAGGTAGGCCCCGTGGCGCTCGAGGTCCATGCGGATCGGCTCGCGCCCGAGGATGTCCTCGACCTGCACCTCGCGGACCTGCCGGACGACGTTGCCGCCGCCCTGCAGCAGCTCGAAGACGGTCGGCAGCGTGCGGACCGGGATCCCGCGCTCGCGGCACGCGCGGACGACGCGCGCGCGCAGCGTGCCCGGCGCCGAGGGGATCGCGATCGTGACCTCGTCGGGCTCGACGTCGTCCAGGACGCCCTTCAGGTCGCCCTGCGTGTCGCCCAGCACCTTGACCCCGTCCACGCGCTGGCCGCCCAGCCGCGGGTCGTCGTCCACGAACCCGACCGGGTTGAGCCCGAGCGCCGGGTTGCGCAGGACCTCGCGCAACACCAGGCGGCCGCCGTCGCCGGCGCCGACGATCAGGATCCGCCGGGCGTCCTTGCGGGCGCGGAACCCGCGCAGCGGCCGCTCGTAGACCGCGCGCGAGACGAACCGCGCGCCGCCGACGAAGAACAGCGTCAGCAGGAAGAACAGCGCGAGCACGCCGGTGGGCACGCTGACGGCGACCTCGCCGGCCCGCGCGGAGCTCGCGGTCACCGGCTTGGTGAGCGCGACGAACCCGCCGAGGGCGAGCGTGGCGACCACCACGGCCTCGCCGACCGACACCAGGTCGCGCTGGCTGGTGTA
>JAICJK010000629.1 GCA_025928415.1 Solirubrobacteraceae bacterium
GTTGACCGTCTCGACCACCAGGCGTCCCCCGGCGCGCAGCTTGGCCCGGGCGAGCGCCAGGACCTCCATGAGCTCGCCGTAGGGGATGTGCTCGATGACCTGCATCGCGATGACGACCCCGAGGCTACCGTCCGGCTCGCCACGCAGCGCCTCCAGCGCGTCGGCCTGGCGGACGTCGGTCAGCCCGCGCTCGTGGCAGGCGCGCACCATGCCGGCGTCCGGGTCGGTGCCCTTGACCTGCAGGCCGGCGTCGCGCAGGAGCGCGACGAGCTCGCCGCGCCCGCAGCCCAGCTCGAGGACCGGCGAGGCGTCCGGGCCGAGCAGCTCCCGGTAGACCTCCTGCAGGTCGCGGACGCGGCCGGCATCGCCGCGGAAGGCGTCCTCGAAGGCGACGTAGGCGTCCCCGGCCCCGACCTCCAGCGGCCGGTCGAAGCCGATCACGCGGCCGGCGACCGCCACCTCGCGCACGCCCACCGCGTCGCCGGCCTGGAAGGGCAGGGCGCGGCTGGCGGCCGACAGGCGGGCGAGCTCCTCGAAGCGCGCGGACAGGTCGGCCGGCGTGGCCTCCAGCCGCTCGGCCCGCTCGCGGCGCAGCAGCTCCTCGGCCTCGTGCAGGCGGCGCTCGAGCTGGGCGGACCCCGAACGCGCGCGGCGGGCCTCGCCGCGGACGCCGTCGATCTCCGCCCGCAGGTCCTCGACCGCGGTCACGAGCTCCCGCACGACGGCGTCGCGATGCTCCAGGTGGCCGCGCACCGTCGTGCGCAGCCCGCGGACGGCGTCGACGCGGCTTGCGGCGACCATGCGGCGCAGCGGGTCGGCCGCCAGGCTCTCCAGGACGGACTGCAGGCCGTCGGCGTCGGCGGCCGCGGCCGCCTCGGCGGCCTCCGCGACCGCGGCCTGCTTGCGCGGGACGACCACCTCGAGGCGCTCGCGGAGCTGGCGGCCGACGCGCTCGGGCGCGAGCTGCTCGAGCACCTCGGCCCGGCCGCGCGCCCCGACCGCGGCGGCCTGGGCCTGGTCGGCGAAGACGCGCCGCATCTGCTCGGCGGCATGGTCGAGGTCCGGCTCGGCCCAGTGCCCGTCGGCCGGGTAGATCTCCGTCTCGGCCCCCACCGTCGTGACCGAGCAGCGGACGAGGTAGGAGTTCTCCTCGGTCATGAAGTCGAGGTTGCCGGAGTAGCGCGTGGCGATGCAGGGCTTGCCGAGCGCCATCGACTCGGCCAGGCCGAGCCCCCAGCCCTCGGCGCGGTGCAGCGACACGAAGCAGTCGGCGCGCGCCAGCAGCGCGGCCTGCCGGGCCGGGCTCAGGGCGGCGTCGAAGACCACGACGTCGTCGCGGTCGCCGATCGCGTGGCGCAGCGCGTCGAGCTGGCGCGGGCGCTTGTCGGCGTTGACCGTCTTGATGACCAGCCGCGGGCCCTCGCCGGGGGCGAACGCGCGCTTGAACGCCTCGATGACGCCCAGCGGGTTCTTGCGCTCGATCGTCGAGAACAGGTCGAGGGTCAGCAGGAACAGGAAGCCGCCGGGCAGCCCCTCGGGAGCCGGCTCGCCGGCGGGGTCGGGGGCCGCGACCGGCAGCGGCATCGCCACGACCGGGACCGGCGAGACGGCGGCGAGGATGTCGGCGGTGTAGCGCGAGTAGGTCCAGATCTCGTCGATGTGCTGGTAGGCGGCCTGCCAGCGCGCCGGGACGGCGTCGGTCTCCCA
>JAICJK010000256.1 GCA_025928415.1 Solirubrobacteraceae bacterium
GATCGCGGGGCCGGTCGTCCCCCAGCTCCGGCTGATCACCGTGCGCCCCGCGGCGGGCGCCTCGCCGGCGGGCACCGCCGCGCGGCTGCGACGCCTGCCCGGCGTCGCCCGCGTCGAGGTCGAGCACCGCGCGCGGCTGCGCCTGCTCCCCGACGACCCGGCGCTGTCGGCGCAGGACCCGACGCCCGGCACGCCGCCCGGCGTGAGCATGGAGTGGTGGGCGGCCCGCGAGGACCTGCCGTCCGCCTGGGACGTCACGCGCGGGGCGGGGGCGAAGGTGGCGGTGATCGACACCGGCATCGATGCGGCGCACCCCGAGTTCGCCGGCCGCATCGCCGGCGTGACCGACCTCGACGCCGACCCCACCCACGGCCCCGCCACCACCGACGAGGTCGGCCACGGCACCCACGTCGCCTCGCTGGCCTGCGCGATCGGCGGCAACGGCATCGGGATCGTCGGCTCGGGCTTCGGCTGCTCGCTGCTCGTCTTCAAGAGCGACCTGTCGGACTCGAGCGTCGCCCAGTCGATCGTGAAGGCCGTCGACCAGGGCGCCGACGCGATCAACATGTCGTTCGGGACCGACGGGACGACGCCGGCGGCGACGCCCGTCGTGCAGGCCATCGACTACGCCTACCGCCACGACGTGACGATGGTCGCCGCCGCGGCCGACGACCCCGTCCAGGAGCAGGGCGACCCGGCCAACGTCCTGCAGCCCACGGGGACCGGGAGCGAGGCCGCGCGCGGCAAGGGCCTGTCGGTGACCGCCGCCGACGCGACCGACCTGCGGGCGCCCTACGCCGGCCTGGGGACGCAGATCTCGCTCGCCGCCTACGGGAGCTACGCGACGCGCGGCCCGGGACCGACGGGCATCCTCGGCGCCTTCCCGGGCAACACGACGACGCTCGAGCTCGGCGAGGGCGGCGTCAGCGCGCCCTGCGCGTGCCGCGTCGTGTTCGGCGGTGACGCGCGCTACGCGCGCCTGCACGGCACGTCGATGGCGGCGCCGATGGTGGCCGGCGTGGCGGCGCTCGTGCACCACCTCAACCCGGACCTCAGCGCCGCCGACGTCATCCGCGTGCTCAAGCAGACCGCGCGCCGCCCGCGCGGGACGGCGTGGACGCCGGAGCTCGGCTGGGGGATCCTCGACGGCGGCGCGGCGGTCAGGGCGGCGCGCCGGCTCGACCGCCGGGCCCCGTCCTCGAAGCTCCGCGTCCTGCGGCGGGCGGGCTCGGCCACGGTGACGCTGCGGCTCTCGGGCCACGACGGGGCGCCGAAGGGCTGCCGGCCGTCCGGCATCGCGCGCTACGAGGTCTGGCGCACCGTGGACGGCGGCGCGCGGCGCAAGCTGCGGACCACCGGCCGCACGCGCCTGCACGTCAAGCTGCGCGCCGGCGTCCGCTACGGCTTCTACACGCGGGCGGTGGACAAGGCGGGGAACCGCGAGGCGGCGCCGTCCCGCCCCGACGCGCGCGTGCGGATCAAGGCCGCGATCAACGGCTGACGGGCACCGCCGTGCCGCGCCGGCGCCCGCGGCGCCCCGGCGCGCCGCCGTTGGCCTTGGCCGCCGGCTCGGTCCCCGCCCGCCCGCGCCGGCGCTTGGCCAGCGCCACGAGCTCGGCGAGCGCGACCTCGATGCCGTCGGCGATGTCCTGGATGTCGGGCAGCGCGTCGTAGTCGCCGAGCAGGCCGAAGTTCATCCCGCCGTTGTAGGACATGATCGCGACGGCCAGCGCGTGGTTCTGCGGCAGGAAGGCCACCGGGAAGATCGACTGCATCTCGCGCCCGCGGACGTAGATCGGGAACTGCGGGCCCGGCACGTTGGTGACGATCAGGTTGAACAGCCGCGTGGAGAAGTTCAGCCGCGAGGCCTGGGCGAGGACGGTCGGCGGCGCGAAGCTCTGCACCCCGGCCAGCACCTCCGCCCCGACGGCCTGCTTGGACTCCTTCAGCCCGTCCATGGCCTGCTTGACCGTCCGCAGGCGGGCGATCGGGTCCTCGATGTAGACCGGCAGCGGCCCGCGCATGACGGCGATCCGGTTGCCGAGCGTGCCGTGCTCGGCGGGGGTGCGGATCGAGACGGGCACGAGCGCGCGGAGCTCGAGGCCCTCGGTCCGCGTGCCGCGGGCGCGCAGCCACTCGCGCAGCGCGCCGCTGACGACCGTGAGCACGACGTCGTTGACCGTCCCGCCGAAGACGTCCTTGACCAGCTTGAAGTCGCGCAGCTCGGCCGTCACGGAGACGTAGCGCCGATGCGGGCCGATCGGCACGTTGAGCGGCGTCGGCGGCGCCGGGTTCAGCCCCGCCCAGACGATCTCCCCGATGCCCTCCGCGGCCTCGCCCAGCGCGGCGGCGGCCGCGCCGGGCCTGGCGACCACCCCGACGGCCCGCGTCGCCAGCCCCAGGCCGCGGCGCACGGCGCTCAGTGCACCCGACGCGAGGACCTCCGCGGTGCTCGGCTCGGGGTGCGGCGCCCATGCCTCGTCCGGGTGCGGGGGCTCGGGCGGGACGGGGGAGAGGTCGAAGATCACCGTCGCCAGGTCGACGCCGCTGATGCCGTCGATGAGCGCGTGGTGGGTCTTGGAGATCAGCGCGAAGCGGGCCGCACCACCGGCCGTGGGCTCGAGGTTCTCGATCAGCCACATCTCCCACAGCGGCCGCGACCGGTCGAGGCGCTGGGAGAAGATCCGCGCCGTGAGGTTGCGGAGCTGCTCCTCGGAGCCCGGGTCGGGCAGCGCGGACTGGCGCACGTGGTACTCGAGGTTGAACGACGGGTCGTCGACCCACAGCGGGCGCCCGCTCTCGAAGCGCGGGAAGGCGAGCTTCTGGCGGTAGCGCGGGACGAGATGCAGGCGCGAGCGCAGCGCGTCGAGCAGCTCCTCGAACGGCGGCGGCGGGCCCTCGACGATCGTCACCGCGCCCACGTGCATGTGGGAGTCGGCGCCCTCCTGGTGCAGGAACGACGCGTCCACGGCGCTGAGCCGGTCGAAGTGCTGCTGGGCCATCGGTCCCTTTCCCTTCGATCACGCTTCGGGCACCACGGAACCTAGCGAGAAGGACGCCGCCGCGGTGGTCATCTTGCTGTCCGGCGACCGCGGGCCACGCCACCGGGGCGTACGCTCGCGTGAGCACGGCAACGCCCCCGAGCAGCGAGGACGAGACATGGCCTGGGACTTCTCCACCGATCCCGAGTTCGCGGAGCAGCTCGCCTGGATGCGGGACTTCGTCCGCGACGAGATCTGGCCCCTGGAGACGATCGCGGGCGAGCTCGACCAGGCGGGGCTCGACCGGGCCTACGAGCCGCTGCAGGCGCGCGTGAAGGAGCGCGGGCTGTGGGCCGCGCACCTTTCGCCCGAGCTCGGCGGCCAGGGCTTCGGCCAGGTCAAGCTCGGGCTGATGCACGAGATCCTGGGCTCCTCGCCGTTCGCCCCCAACGCGTTCGGCAACCAGGCGCCGGACTCGGGCAACTCGGAGATCCTGGCGCTCGCCGGCACGCCCGAGCAGAAGGAGCGCTACCTGCACCCGCTCCTGGCCGGCGACCTGAAGTCCTCCTTCTCGATGACCGAGCCGGACACGCCCGGCTCGGACCCCACGCAGCTGCGCACCCGAGCGGTCCGCGACCGCGACGGATGGGTGATCGACGGCCTGAAGTGGTTCTCCTCGAACGCGTCGATCGCCGACTTCCTGATCGTCATGGCGGTGACCGACCCGGACGCGCGCCCGCACCAGCGCGCCTCGATGTTCGTCGTCGACGTCGACACCCCCGGCGTGGAGATCCTGCGCGACGTGCCCACGATGGGCCACCCGCAGGAGCACTTCGGCCGCCTCGGGGGGCACGCCGAGATCCGCTACACGGGCGTGCGCGTGCCGGCCGGCGCGCTGCTGGGCGGCGAGGGCGAGGGCTTCCTGATCGCCCAGCACCGGCTGGTCCCGGGCCGCATCCACCACTGCATGCGGTGGCTCGGGGTGTCGCGGCGCGCCTTCGACATGCTGTGCGAGCGCTCGCTGTACCGACGGCCCCACGGCGGCCCGCTGGCCGACAAGCAGACCGTCCAGAACTGGATCGCCGACTCGGCCGCCCAGATGCAGGCGGCGCGCCTGATGACCCTGCACGCGGCGTGGGTGATGGACACGGAGGGCGCCGGCGCGGCGCGCCAGGACGTCGCGCTGATCAAGTTCTTCGGCGCGCAGGTGCTGCACGACGTCATCGACCGCGCGCTGCAGGCCCACGGGGCGCTGGGCTACTCGACCGACCTGCCGCTGGAGTCCATGTACCGCTTCGCCCGCGCGGCGCGCATCTACGACGGCCCCGACGAGGTCCACCGCCAGTCGGTCGCGCGCCAGATCCTGCGCGGCTACGAGGCGCCCGCCGGCGGCGTGCCGACCGAGCACGTGCCCACCCGGCGCGCCGCGGCCCGCGACCGCTTCGCCGAGTTGCTGGAGGCGGTGACGGCCGACGACTGAGCACCGTGCAGGCCCGCCCCGCGGCGCCGGCGCGCCCCGGGGCCTGCTCGTCGTCGCCGTGATCGTGCCGCTGCTGGCCGTCGCCGCGATCGTCGCGGTCGCCCTGGCGCGCTCGGGCGGCGACGACGCGCCCGCGCCCACGCGCAGCTCGGTGCCGGTCGCGCGCGCCGGCGGCTTCGACGCCC
>JAICJK010000159.1 GCA_025928415.1 Solirubrobacteraceae bacterium
CGGTCGGGGTTGTGCAGCAGCAGGACGTCGAAGGCGTCCACGCCGCAGCGCTCGAGGCTGCGCTCCGCCGCGTGGCGCAGGTAGCCCGCGTAGCCGTCCGGGCCGCGCAGGCGCGCGTCGGTGAACCGCGGGAAGCCCTTGGGCCCGTCGCGCTCGCCCTCGTAGAAGTCGTGGCCGATCGCGCCGACCAGGCTGACGTCCTCGCGCGGCACCCCGCGCAGCGCGCGGCCGACCAGGCTGTCGGCCTCGCCCGCCCCGTAGGCGTCGGCGGTCAGGATCGTGTGCAGGCCGTCGCCCGGGCGCAGGAGCGCCTCGAGGCGCTCCTCCGCGACGGGCTCGCCGTAGGACAGGTAGCGGCCGCCGCTCCAGGTGCCGACGGCGACGTGGCCGGGTTCGCGCATGCTGGTCCCGAGGCTACCGGGGTAGCATCGCCGTCGTGCGCCGCACCCCGGTTGCGACCCTCGCGGCGGCCCTGCTGGCCTGCGCGTTCCCGCCGGGCGCGGCCGCCGCGCGCGTGCTCGTCCTCGACCACGGGCGCGTCCACGTCCGCGAGGAGCGCGGCCTCGGCCCGGCCGACCCGATCGGGCCTGCGCGGCCTGCTCGGGTCCCGTCGCCCCGCACCGCCCGCGCGGCCGCCAAGCCCCCCGGCCCGACCGTGCGCGCCGAGCTCGACCGGCTGCTCGCCGCGGGCCAGATCGACCAGCCCGCCCGCGACCGCTACCGCGCGCAGTACGACGCCGCGCAGGCGACGCTCAAGCGCCTGCACGGCCGCCGCCTGACCGAGCTGAAGGCGGTCGTGGCCAACCTCGACGCGGTCTCCGCCGCCCACGGCCTGACCGCCGCCCGCCTGCCGCTGGCGTTCCTGACGCTCGCGCGCAACCGGGCCTGGTGGACCACGGGGCCGCTGACGCGCTACGGGCAGCGGGTCGCCTTCGGCACGAGCCTCCTGGTCTGGCAGAGCTACCCCGGCCAGGGGCTGCAGGTGCAGTGGCTGGGCACCTTCGGCAAGGCCAACGCGCTGTGGCGCGGCGGGCGCCGCTACGACCCGAAGCTGCGCGCGCTGCTGGACGAGGTCACGCCGCTGGCCGGCGCCCGCGCGGGCGGGCTGGCCTTCGAGTCGTGGTTCCGCTTCGACGGCGGGCGGCCCCCGTGGGTCAGCGGGCTGTCGGCGGGGACGGCGTTGCAGGCCTACTCGCGCGCGGCGATCCGCCTGCGCGACCCCACGCTGTTCGGCGTGGCGCGGGCCCTGCTGGGGATCTTCCGGACGGCGCCGCCGGAGGGCGTCCGGCTGGCCGCGCCGGCCGGGCCGCACTACCTCATCTACTCCTTCGCGCCGAAGGTCCACGTCCTCAACGCCTTCGTGCAGGCGCTCAACGGCCTCTACGACTTCGGCGCCCTGGCCAACGACCCCGAGGGCCGCGCGCTGATGGCCCAGGGCGACGCCGAGGCGCGCCGCGAGCTGCCGCACTTCGACACCGGCGCGTGGTCGCGCTACTCGTGGCCGGGGCGCGAGTCCGACCTGGGCTACCACGAGCTGCTGCGCGGCTTCCTCGAGGGCCTGTGCGAGCGCGAGCGCGCGGCGGCCGCCGCGCCCCCGCCGCCCGGGCCCCCGGCCCTCGACCCCGCCCCGTACTGCGCCCAGGCCGCGCGGTACGCGCGCTACGAGCACGAGCGGCCGGCGCTCGCGCTGCTGGCCGCGCGCCCCGCCAGGCCGCGCGCGCGGCGCACGGTCCGGGTCCCCTACACGCTCTCGAAGGTCTCCACGGTGACCACGCGGGTCACGCGCGGCGGGCGCGCGGTGGCGGGGCGCACGGTGCGCCTGGCCCGCGGGCGCCACACGCTGCGCTTCACCCCCCGCGTGCCCGGCGCCTACGCCGTCGCCGTGCGCGCCGTCGATCTCGCGGGGAACGCGGCGCGGGTCAGCGGGGCGGTGCGCGTCGGGCGATGAGGCTGAGGCCCCACCGCCGCGAGTAGGGTCGGCCCACCCCATGGCACCGCGGACCATCCTGTACACGGGCAAGGGCGGCGTCGGCAAGACGTCGGTCGCCGCCGCCACGGCGCGGCGCTGCGCCGCCGCCGGGCTGCGGACCGTCGTGCTGTCCACCGACCCCGCGCACTCGCTCGCCGACGCGCTGCAGGTGCCGCTCGGCACCGAGCCGACGCAGATCGGGCCGTGCCTGTGGGGCCAGCAGGTCTCCGCCCAGGCCGAGCTCGAGCGCAACTGGAACGGCGTGCAGGACTGGCTGGGGACGCTGCTGATCGAGCGCGGCGTGGACCGCATCAGCGCCGAGGAGCTCACCGTCCCGCCCGGCCTCGACGAGCTCTTCTCGCTGCTCGCGCTCAAGCGCCACCACGAGGCCGGCGAGCACGACGTCGTCGTCGTCGACTGCGCGCCGACCGGCGAGACGCTGCGGCTGCTGTCGTTCCCCGACGTCGCCCGCTGGTGGCTGGAGCGCGTGTTCCCGCAGCAGAGCCGCATCCTCGACGCCGCGCGCCCGTTCGCCCGCGCGGTGCTGGACATGAAGCTGCCGGGCGACGCCGTCCTGGACGAGGTCCACGGCCTGGTCGCCAACCTCATCGCGATGAACGAGATCCTCCGCGACACCAGCCGCGTGTCGCTGCGGCTGGTGATGAACCCGGACCGGATGGTCATCGACGAGGCGCGCCGCACGTTCACCTACCTCAACCTGTACGGCTTCCTCACCGACGCGGTCGTCGTCAACCGCGTCTTCCCCGCCGAGGTGGGCCCCTACTTCGACGCCTGGCGCGCGCGCCAGCAGGAGCATCTGACCGCGGTGCGGGACGCCTTCTCGCCCGTTCCCGTGCTGTGCGCCCCGTACTTCCCGGAGGAGGTCCTCGGCCCGGACGGCCTGGACGAGCTGGGCGTGGCGCTGTTCGACGGGCTCGACGCGGCGGCCGTCCTGCACGAGAAGCTGACCCAGGAGCTGGTGGTCTCCGAGCGCGGCGCGACGTTGCGGCTCGACCTGCCGTTCGCGCAGCGCGGGGACATCGCGCTGCGCAAGATCGGGCAGGAGCTGGTCGTCCGGGTCGACGGGCAGAAGCGCACGCTGATGCTGCCCCCGGCCCTGGCCGGCCACGAGCCGGCGGGCGCCCGCTTCGCCGACGGGGCGCTGCACGTGACCTTCGATGCCTAGGAACGGCTGTCAGAAAGGCGCGACCGTGAGACGGTCGCCTCACGATGGCACCTGATTCCGAAAGCCGTTCCACGCCCGCCGACGACCCGCTCGAGCGCCTGCGCGAGCAGATCCACGCCACCGAGGCGGCGGCGCGCGCGCTGGCGGGCGACGCCGCGCACGCGCGGGAGCGCGAGCGCTCCGGCGGGGTCCCGCCGTCGGGGTGGGCCACGCCGGAGGATCACGCCCGGCGCGCCACCGAGGTGCAGGAGCTCGCGGCGCTGCTGGCGGCGCTGCGTGACCTCGTGCCCTCCGAGCTCGAGCAGCAGCTCCGGGAGGTCGTCCGCCAGCTGCTGCTGCTCGTCCGGGCGCTCGTCGACTGGTGGGTCCAGCGGATCGGCGAGCCCGGGGCGGCGGCGGGCGGGCCGCGGCGCGCCGAGGCCCGCGAGGCCGTCCGCGACATCCCGATCGACTGACGGGCCGCCGCGCCGCGGCGTCCCCCGGGCGCCTACGCTGTCCGGCGTGGTCGTGAACATCGCCAACTACATCGCGGCGGCCGGCGGCGTGGCGGCGCTGCTGTCGCTGGTGTGGATCGCCCGGCGCCCCGACCAGGACCGCGCCGAGGAGGACGAGGCCCGCGCGTTCTTCGACCTGCACGGCCACTGGCCCGACGAGCCGCCGGAGGCCGCCGCCCCGCTCGGCCCGGGCCCACGGGCCTAGGAGCCTGTTGACCTAGGTCGCGCCCCGGGGCCGGACGGCGCCCGCCACCGCGGCGAGCACGGCCGCGGGCGGCTCGCCGCCGTTCACGCGGATGCGCGGCAGCGCGTAGGGGTCGCTCGCGCTCGACGCCGCGCCGGCGACCTCCGTCGTGGCGCCCGCGTAGCCGGCCGCGCGCACGGCCGCCTCCACCCGGGCGTCGTAGCGGCCGGCGGGGTAGCAGAAGAAGCGCACCGGGGCGTGGAACTCACGCCGCAGGAGCGCGCGGGAGCCCTCGATCTCCCGGCGCAGGCGCGCCCGGCCCACGGTCGTCAGGTCCGGATGGGTCACGGTGTGCGATGCGAGCTCCCAGCCCGCGGCGAGCATCCGCTCGACCTGCCGCGCGTCCAGGCCGCCCGCGACGTGCAGGTCGTGGACCTCGAGGTCGAGGACGCCCGGCCAGCCGAGCGCTCGCAGGGTGCGCGCCGCGTGCGTGGACTGCCCGCCGTACCCGTCGTCGAAGGAGACGACCAGCGACCTGCGCGGCAGGCCGGGGCCGCCGTGCCAGGACCGGTAGGCCTCCTCGAGCGTGACCGCGGTCCAGCCCGCGCGGCGCAGCGCGTACATCTGCGCCGCGAACAGCTCGGGCGCCACGAACAGCGCCGGGTACGGCGCGCCCGCCGGCGGGGCGCCGACGACGTGGTACATGAGGATCGGCACCGGGCCGTGGTGCGAGCCGTGCGGACGGGCGGGGACGGTGGTGCGCGCGGCCGGCGGCCGGGCGGACCGCTTGCGCGCCCTGGCCGCCGGCGCCCGGGTCGCCGCCAGGTGCGGTCCCGCGCGCCCGCAGCCCGCGACGGCGAGCGCGGCGGCGGCGAGCGCCGCCAGGGCGCGCAGGGCCGCGCGGATCACGTGAAGCGCTCCAGCCAGGCGACGACCGCGCCCCAGGCGACGCTGTCGGGGTCGAGGTGCTCGAAGTGGCCGTCGCCCGAGCGCAGGACGAGCGTGACCTCGTCGCGCCCGGCCCGGGCCGCCTGGGCGTAGCGGATGCTGAGCTCCGCGGGGACGGCGTCGTCCGCCACGCCGTGGACCAGGAGCTGCGGCACGCCGAGCGGCAGCCGCGCCGCGGGGGACGCGGCGCGGTAGGCCTCGCGCCGGGCGGCCGGCTGGCCGCCGCAGACCGCCTCGACGGCGCCGCCGCCGAGCTGGAGCTCCGCGGCGCGCTCGAGGTCGCTCACCGCCGCCTGGCCGACGGCGCCCGCCAGACGCACGCGCGCGCTCGCGCGCGAGGCCGCCCACAGCGCGAGCTGGCCGCCCGCCGAGTGCCCGACCGTCACCACGCGCTCCAGGTCGAGCGGCGCGTCGAGGCCGGCGAGGTGGTCGATCCCGGCCGCCACGTCGTCCAGTGTGGCGGGGACCCCCCCGCCGCTGCGCCGCCCCAGGCGGCGGTACTCGACGTTCCACGCCGCCCAGCCGCGGCCCGCGAGGTCGGCGCAGACGGCGTCCATGAGGTCCAGGCCGAAGCGCGCGCGCCAGAAGCCGCCGTGCAGCACCACGGCCACCGGGAGGCGCGCAGGCGCGTCTCCCGCGGGCAGGTGGAGGTCGCCGAACTGATGGCGGTGCGATCCGTAGCGGTGGCGCTGCAGGGCGGCCCGGATCATCACAGGTGGCGCGTACACTTGCCCGCATGGTCGCCGTCCCGTCGACGTGGGTCCCGGTCCCGGCCCAGGGCGCCGGCGTCGCCGCCTGACCATGACCCAGGCGCCCGCCGATCGCATCCGCACCCTCCTGCTGCGCGCCGACAACGTGCTGAAGAACGCCGGCGACCCCGCCGACCGGCAGCGCCGCGCGCGCGCCGCGCTCGAGGAGGCGCAGGGGCTCGCCGCCGCTCCGGGCGTGGACGCGCGGCTGGGCGAGCTGATCCAGCGCCGCCTGGACGGCCTCGACGCGCTGGAGTCCGATGGCGCCCCCGGCTGACCGCATCGACGTCCGCGGCGGCGCGCGCGGCGCGCTGTCGCGCCTGGTGGCCGCCTGGCGCGGGCTGCGGGCGGTGCAGCGCATGGCGGCCTACGGGGCGCTCGGGCTGTTCGTGACGATGTTCCTGCCCTGGTACTCCAAGAGCGCGTTCGTCCGCGTCGGCGCCGGGGTGGAGAAGCAGAGCGCGAACGTGACCGCCTTCGGCGCGTTCTCGTTCGTCGAGGCGGCCGTCCTGCTCGTGGCCGTCGGCGTGATCGTGCTGCTGCTGGCGCGCGGCGAGGGACGGGCCTTCCACCTGCCCGGCGGCGACGGCACCGTCGTGCTGGCCGCCGGCGTCTGGGTGTGCCTGCTCGTGTTCTACCGCCAGTTCGACAAGCCGGGCGTCTCGGAGGTCAAGGGCACGGCGGCCACCGTCGGCGTGAGCTGGGGGATCTTCGTCACCTTCCTGTGCGGGCTGTTCCTCGCCTACGCGGGCACCCGCCTGCGGGCGGCGCATCTGGGCGAGCCGCCGCTTCCGGGGGACGTCGCGCCGTCGGACGCCCCGGCGCCCGGCGCGC
>JAICJK010000105.1 GCA_025928415.1 Solirubrobacteraceae bacterium
CAGCGCTGCGTCGACCGTGCGGTAGACGCCCATCAGGTTGACCTCGAGCACGCGCTCGAACGCCTCGCCCGACAGCGCGCGCATCGTCGCCGCGCGCGAGGCGATGCCCGCGTTGGCCACGACGACGTCCAGCGCGCCGAAGCGCTCGACGGCCGCGCCGACCGCGCGCTGCATCGCCGAGCGGTCGGTGACGTCGGCGCCGAGGCCGAGCGCGCGCGTGTCGTGGACCTCCGCGGCGGCCCGCTGCGCCGACGCCTCGTCGAGGTCGACGATCACCACCGATGCTCCGCGCGCCGCCAGCGCCCGCGCCGTCGCCAGGCCGATGCCCCGCGCCGCGCCGGTCACCAGCGCCACCTTGCCGGTCAGGTCATAACGCGCCATGCCCCGACCTTCGCAGGTCGGCGGCCGGCGGTCACTCCGTCTCCGGCGCGGGCGGCGGCTCGATCGGCGTCTCGCGCCCCGGGTCGGGCTGCGGGTCCACCTCCGGGGGCGGCGAGGGCTCGGGCCGATCGGGCTCCGGGACCGGGTCGGCGGGCACCGTCGGGCTGTCGGGGACGGCGGGCGTCACGGGCTCGGAGGGGATCGACGGGATCTCGGGGGTGGCCGGGACGGCCGGCGTGGCCGGCTCGACGGGCTGCGGGACCTCCAGCAGGGGCATGTGGGCGGCTCTACCCGCGGGGGCCGGCAGCGACGCGGCGGGGGCGCGGCGGGACGCCGCGCGGGTGCGGTGGCCGGCGAGCCCGCGCTCGGGAGCTCCGCCTCGGGGGGATCGGGCGGAGCTCCCATGCGAGAGCGGCGCAGGCGACTCCGTCGCGCGCGCCGCGGCATCCTTGCATGTCAGCACCCATACGAAAGGCCTGTCTTCTCGCTGCGCGCTCGCGCGGCCCGCCGCACGCTCCCTGCCACGATCCTCACAGAAGTGGTGCAACAGTCGTCCACGACGCGGCGCGTCGTTGCCCGGAGCTGCGCCTCGCCGTCGATGACGAGGTCATGGCCGCCGAGGTCCACACGCTGCACCTGCGCGCCGGGGTGACGGAGCTGCGCTGCGCGTGCAACGCCTGCGGAGCGCACCTGACCGGTGCGGTGTCCCCGAACGGCATCTGCGGCTGCTGCGGCAACTGCGGCAGCTACGACGTGGCCCCGCTGGTCGGGCCCGTCCCGCCGGAGTCGGGCCACGTGCGCCCGCTGATGGTGAACTCGCGCGGCGACGTCGTCGCCGCGCCCTCGGCCGCCTGACGATAGGCGCTGCCTATCGGTGGCGCGCGGTTTGCGTCTTTGCGTTCGGCCTGGTGCGCCGGAAGAGTCGAACCGTGTCGTCGCGTCGCAGGAACAGCGCCGGGTGAAGCCCGCCCCGTTCGAGTACCACGCGCCGTCGTCGGTCGCCGAGGCGGTCGCGCTGCTGGGGCGCGGCGACGGCGCGCAGGTCCTCGCGGGCGGCCAGAGCCTCGTGCCGCTGATGAAGGCGCGCACCGTCCGGCCGGCCGCGCTCGTCGACGTCAACGGCGTCGCCGGCCTGGACGCGATCGAGGAGCGCGACGGCGCCCTGCAGATCGGCGCGCTCGTCCGCCTGCAGGCCCTCGTCGACCACCCCGGCGCGGCGCGCTCCCATCCGCTGCTGCGCGAGGCCGTCCGCCATGCCGGCCACCTCGCGACGCGCCACCGCGGGACCGTCGGCGGCTCGCTGGCCTACGCGGCGCCGTGGGCGGAGCTGACCGCCGCGGCGGTCGCGCTCGACGCGACCGTCGAGCTGCGCTCGCCGAGCGGGCCGCGCTCCGTGCCGGCCAGGAGCTTCTTCCGCGGGCCCCACCAGACGGCTTTGCAGCCGGGCGAGCTGGTGACGGGCCTCAGCGTCCCGGCTCAGCCGCCGGGCGCCGGCGCCGCCTTCCACGAGGTCAGCGCGCGCTACCGCGACTACGCGCACGTCGCCGCCGCCGCGACGGTGGCCGTCGATCCCGCGGGAGCGTGCCGCGCGGCCGAGCTCGTGCTCCTGCGCGTCGCCCCCGCGCCGCACCGCGTCGACGTCTCCGGCCTGGTCGGCACCCGCCTGGACGACGCGGCGCTCGGCGCGCTGGACGCCGCGCTGGCCGGCCTCGACCCGCCCGGCGACGTCGAGGTCTCCGGAGCGCACCGGCGCCGCGTCGCGCCGGTGCTCGCCCGCCGCGCCCTGCGCGACGCCTTCGCCCGCGCCGGCGAGCACCGGGAGGCCGCATGAGCACCGCCGCGGGGCAGCGCGTCACCGTCCATCTGGAGGTCAACGGCCTGTGGCGCGAGGCGGTCGTCGAGCCGCGGCGCACGCTCGCGGACCTGCTGCGCGAGGACCTCGACCTGACCGGGACCCACCTGGCCTGCGAGACCGGGGTCTGCGGGAACTGCAACGTGCTGCTCGACGGCGAGAGCGTGCGCGCGTGCCTGATGTTCGCCGTGCAGGCCGAGGGCCGGTCGCTGCTGACCGTCGAGGGCCTCGCCGCCGACGACGGGACCCTCGGCGACCTGCAGCAGGCCTTCCACGACCACCACGGCCTGCAGTGCGGCTTCTGCACCCCCGCGATGCTGCTCACCGCGCACGAGCACCTGCGCGAGCATCCCGACGGCGGCACCGACGAGCAGATCCGCGAGGCGATCAGCGGCGTGCTGTGCCGCTGCACGGGCTACGAGCAGATCATCGCGTCGATCCGCGCGGCGGCCGAGGCGGGCCCGTGACCGTCGAGCAGGGCCCCAACGGCGCGCGCATCGCGCGGGAGACGGCCCCTCCGCAGGGCGGCCGGCGCTGGATCGGCAAGCGCCTCAACCGCGTCGAGGACCCGCGCTTCCTCCGCGGCCAGGGCCGCTACATCGACGACATCAAGCTGCCGGGGATGGCGCACGCGGCGGTGCTCGGCAGCCCGCACGCGCACGCCCGCATCGTCTCGATCGACACGCGCGCCGCCGAGCGCCTGCCGGGGGTGATCGCGGTGGTGACCGGCGAGGACGTGGCCGCCCGCGCGGCGCCGCTGCCGTCGTTCGGCGCCGGGGAGATCGTGCAGGACATGATCGCGACCGAGAAGGTCCGCTATCACGGCGAGACGGTCGCCGCAGTCATCGCCGAGGACCGCTACGTCGCCGAGGACGCGTGCGAGCTGATCGACGTCGTCTACGAGCCGCTGCCCGTGGTGCTCGACCCGTTCACGGCCCGCGAGGACGGCGCGCCCCTGGTCCACGAGGCGCTCGGGAGCAACACCGCCTACGAGCGGACGTTCACCTTCGGCGCGGTCGACGACGCCTTCGCCGCCGCCCCGCGCTCGGTGCGCGCGCGGCTGCGCTGGCCGCGGTCGACGGGCATGCCGATGGACACCAACGGCGCGATCGGCGACTACGACGCCGGCACCGGCGTGGTGACCATCCACGCCAACTCGATGAACTTCACCTACTTCCTGTGGCTGCTGGCCGCGACGCTGAAGATCCCGGCGAGCAAGCTGCGGCTCGTCCCCGTCGGGGCCGGCGGCAGCTTCGGCTCGAAGTTCTTCATGCACAAGGTCCCGGCGCTGGCGGGCCTGTTGTCGATGATCGCCGGCCGCCCCGTCAAGTACGTCGAGGACCGGACGGCGCACATCCTCAGCAACGACCACGCCGGCTCGGACCGCCACTACGACGCGGCGCTGGCCTTCGACGACGACGGGACGTTCCGGGCGCTGCGGATCGACTGCGTCGACGACTACGGCGCCTACCTGCAGTTCGGCACCGGCACCCACGGCAACGCGCTCTCGCAGGTCGTCGGGCCCTACCGGATCCAGCACGTGGAGTACTCGCTCGCCGCGGTGCTGACCAACAAGAACCAGCAGGGCGCCTACCGCGGCTTCGGCGCGGAGGTCAGCAACTGGGTCCTCGAGCGGCTGGTCGACCTCGCCGCGCGCGAGCTGGACGTGGACCGGGTCGAGATCCGCCGGCGCAACCTGATCGGCGCCGACGAGTTCCCGTACCGCACGCCGACCGGGAACATCTACGACAGCGGCAACTACCAGGGCGTGCTCGAGCAGGTGCTCGAGGCCGTGGACTACCCGCACTGGGTCGCCGAGCGCGATCGCGCGCGGGCCGAGGGCCGGCACGTCGGGATCGGCGTCGTCGCCTCCAACGAGCGCAGCGTGTTCAGCTCGACGGAGTTCTGGTTCTGGTTCGACGAGCCCGACTTCACGCCGACCAGCAGCCCCGAGAGCGCGAGCCTGCAGATCGACCCGACGGGCCGCATCGTCGTCACGCTGCACTCGCAGGCCCAGTGGGGCAACAGCCCCGAGACCGTCGTCTCTCAGGTCGTGGCCGAGGAGTTCGACGTGGAGCCGGACTCGGTCCTCGTCACCTACGCCGACTCCCAGCACGCGCTGCCCGGCACGGGCCCGGGTGGATCGCGCTTCACCGTGATGGTGGCGGGCGCCGTCGCGGGCGCGTCGAGCACGCTCAAGCAGAAGATCCGGCGCATCGCCGCCGACAAGCTCGAGGCCAACGAGGACGATCTCGAGTTCCGCAACGGCGCGGTCGGCGTCATCGGCACCCCGGACGCGGAGCTGTCGCTCGCCGACGTCGCGATGACCGCCTACATGTTCCGGCTGGACCTCCCGCCCGACATGGAGAGCGGGCTGTCGGCGCAGTCGACCTACGACCATCCGCTGACCACGCTGCCCTCCGGCGACCGCTCCGACCTCGGCATCTTCTACCCGTTCGTCGGCCACGCCTGGCACATCGCCGTGGTCGAGGTCGACCCGGAGACCGGCAAGGTCGACTTCCTGCGCTACGCCGCCGTGCACGACGCCGGGACGGTCGTCAACCCCCAGTCGCTCGACGGCCAGATCATCGGCGGCACCGTGCAGGGGCTCGGGACCGCGCTCTACGAGCAGTACCTCTACGACGACCAGGGCCGCGTGCGCAACGCCAGCTTCGAGCACTACCACCTGCCGTCGTCGATGGACGTGCCGCGGATCACCGTCGGCCATCAGGAGACGCCGTCCCCCTACACTGCCTACGGCATCAAGGGCGCGGGCGAGGGCGGCCGGATGCTGACCCCGGCGATCCTCAGCGCGGCGATCGAGGACGCGCTGCAGCCCTACGGGGTGACGATCACCACGCTGCCGATCACCGCCGAGCAGATCGTGGCCTGGACGACCGCTTAGGCGTGCGGGCACGCGCCGCGGGGCCGGCGTGCAAGAGTCCTCGCGCCATGAACCTGCGCCAGCTCGAGTACTTCGTCGCCCTGGCCGACGAGGGCTCGTTCACCCGGGCCGCCGAGACGGTCCTCGTCTCGCAGCCGTCGCTGTCGCAGCAGATCCGCGCGCTGGAGGCCGAGCTCGGCGGCGCGCTGATCGAGCGCCTGCACCGGACGATCCGCCTGACGGCCGCGGGCAAGGTGTTCCTGCCGGAGGCGCGCGCCGCGGTCAGCGCCGCGCAGCGGGCCGTCCGCGCGGCGCGCCTGGCCCTCGACCTGCAAGCCGGCGAGCTGGAGATCGCCGCCGTGCGCTCGGTGGCGGCCGGGCTGCTGCCCGACTCCCTGGAGCGGTTCGGGCGCGCGCACCCCGGCGTGTTGCTGCGCCTGCACGAGCTCGGCCATCGCGCGGTGCTCGAGCAGCAGGTCCGCGACGGCCTGGGGGACATCGCCGTCGGCCCGCGCCCGCGGTCCTGGCACGGGCCCGTCCAGTCGCTGGGCTGGGAGGAGTTCATGCTCGTCCTGCCGCCGGGCGACCGCCCGGCGTCCCCGGAGGAGCGGATCCCGCTCGACGCCTTCAGCGACCGCCGCTGGGTGCTGTTCGATCCCGCCAACGGTCTCTCCGAGCTGGTCGGCGCCGCCTGCCGCGCCGCCGGTTTCCAGCCGCAGGTCGCGGTGCAGACGGGCTCGGTCGAGGCGGCCGCGCGGATGGCCGCGGCCGGGCTCGGGCCCGCGCTGGTGCCCGGCAACGCCGTGCCCTACGAGCTGCTCGCGGCGGTGCGCGGGGTCAGGGCGCCGGTCGCGCGCGAGCTCGTCGCCTTCACGCGCGGGGACTTCTCGCCGCTGGCGCTGGGGTTCGTGGCCGCCCTGCGCGAGCGGGCGTGGCCGGCGAAGCCGCGCGGCGCGTTCGTGCTGAGCTGACGCTCGCGCCTCAGTGCGGGCGCGGCTCGAGGTAGAGCGTCGCGCGCAGGCCGTCGGGGGTCTGGTCGACCTCGTCCTCCAGGCGGCGCAGCTCGGGGATCACGGTCCGGTCGAGCGTCGTCGCGTCGGGCCAGTCGATCTCGACCAGGTTGCCGCCGGGGTCGCGCAGGTAGAGCTGCACCGAGCCGTCGGGCAGCTCGTAGGCGGGGGAGAAGAACGCCTGGTCGTCGGCGATCCCGAGCTCCTGGACCTTGACGTAGACCGCCTCGAAGTCGTCGACGTCCAGCGCGATGTGGTGGTAGACCGGCGCGTCGGTCTGCCGCTCGAAGATGTGCAGCTGCAGGTCGCCGAGGCGCAGGTACTGCACGGGGAAGGCGAAGGTGTAGGTCGGGATCCGCTCCATCCCGAGGACCTCGACGTAGAAGCGCACCGACGCCTCGAGATCGGGCGCCGAGATCGAGACGTGGTTGAGGCGTGTGGCCCGCATCCGCCGACGCTAGAGCGGCCGCGGCGACCCCGTCAAAGACCGCGACCTGCCGCGTGGCATAGCCGCTGCCTATGGGCGCGCCTCCGGTGCGTCGCCTACCGCCCCAGCGTGCGCACGAGCTCGCGCGCCCGCACGGGGACATCGCCGAGCAGCCTGCGCACCTCGGACAGCCCGGCGCGCAGCTCGGCGTCGCCGACCTCGACCGGGCGCATCGAGTCCTGGAGGGCCGCGATCCTGCCGTCCGCCCGCGCGGCCGCCTGCACGGCGCCGTCCACGAACCCCTTGACGCCCTGGGACAGGTGCCCGGGCGTCGCGGGCTCGAAGGCGCGCCCGGGCAGCCCGTGGCGGGCGGCGAACTCGGCATGGGTCCGGCGGGCCCGGCCGTAGGCGCTCTGCAGCGGGCGGAACAGCTCCTCCTCGAGCCGGTCGGCGTTGACCTCGTCGAGCTGCTCGTAGGCCTCGCCGAGGGCGGCGAGCGCGATGCCGATCTCGTCGGCCGCGCCGGCGACGTCGTCGAGCAGCTCCTGCCGCGCCTGCGCGGTGTCGTAGGCCATGGCGCCCAGGGTAGGCGGCCGGCGTCCCGGGTGGCCGGTGCGCCTTCGCCGCGGAGCGCGCGCGTCAGTTGCAGAGCGCGCAGCGCCCGTGCTCGCACGAGCAGGCGGGCAGCGCCGCGGCCGCGCGCGCCGGGCGCCAGCGCTTGACCCAGCCCAGCGCGGCGGGCTCGGTGCGGTCGGCGCCGTCGCCGGTCCAGCAGGCGCGCTGGATGCGCGCCATCAGGCTCCGCGTCTGGGACGCGTCGCGGTGCGTGACCTCGGTGATGTGCTGGCGGATGCGGTCGTCGTGCATGAGCTCGATCGGGGACTACCCGGTCGAGTCATCGACGTCACGGCCGCGCGCTGTAGGCCTTGCGGGCGGCGCG
>JAICJK010000417.1 GCA_025928415.1 Solirubrobacteraceae bacterium
CGTGGCCGTGGCGATCCGGATGAGGTTCGGCTTCGTCCCGTCGGCCACGCCGCCCGCGCCCTGCGCGTACTGCACGACCCACACGAAGCGGCCGGCGGACGGGATGTAGGTGACGATCTCGTCGCAGCAGAAGCCGCCCGCCGACTTCGGGAACAGCGTCACGGGGCTGAGCGCCGAGAAGGTGCGCCCGCCGTCGACCGACAGCCCCGCGGTCCAGTTCATCGTGTAGATGACGGTCCGCCTCCCGTCGGTGGCGACGCCCTCCTCGCCGCCGTCGCCGGCGGCCAGGCTTCCCGCGATCGGCATCGGCTTGGCGGTCTTCAGGCTGATGTTCCGCTGGACCGCGATGTCGCCGACCACCGCCGCGCGGGCGAACACCGAGGACGCCTCGGCCTCCGGCGGGCTCTCGTCGGTCGGGGGCACGGACTGGACGTGCTGCTCGGGCGCCCGGATCAGCGGGCCGGCCGGGACGGGCGGGATCAGGTCCTCGTCCTGCTCGTCGAGCTCGCGGGCCGGCTCGTAGGCCGGGAACGGGCCCTGGGTGTCGCCGGCCTGGGGTGCGAGGGTCGCCGGCTTGGTCGTCGGCAGCAGCGCCGGCACCGGGCTCGCGCGGCAGTGGGTCGGCGTCGGGCGCAGATGCCGCTTCGGGCGGATGCGGCCGTGGCGCCGGCCCTTGCGGATGCGCGGGCAGCTCTTCCTGCGGCTCTTGTGCCGCTTCGCGACCTGCGCGGGCCGGTCGCCGCCGGCGTGGCGCTGCGCGGCCGCGGCGGCCTGCGAGGCCTGCCGCGCGGGGCGGCCCGCGGCGTCCAGCGGCAGCAGGGCCACCACGGCCAGGAGGCCGGCGACCGCGACGAGCACCAGGAGCGCGATCAGGAGCGCGCGCCGGAGCAGTCCCCGGTCGTGCGGACCCGCCGACCCCCCCGTTGTCGCCGGCGCGCGCGCCATGACCCGCCGAGCGTACGCCGCCGCCACCACCGGCTCTGAGGAAGTTCTTACCGTGCGGGGTGGCGCGGCTGCCCGTCGCGCAGCAGCGCCGCGCGCCGCAGCGCCGCGGTGCCGAAGCGCTCGCGGACGCCGTCGACGGCGGCGTCGAGGTCGCGGCGCGAGCCGCCGTCGAGCGGCAGCTCGAGCTGCCGCCCGGCGTCGTCGCCCTCCAGGTTGGTGACCGTCACCCCGAGCAGCGTGATGCCGCGGCGCTCGATCGTCGCTCGCTCGGCGGCCAGCAGGCCGCGCAGCGCGACCAGGACAGGCGCGGTCGCCGCCGTGGGGCGGGGGAGCGTCTTCGAGCGCGACGCGCGGGAGAAGTCGGCGAAGCGCAGGCGCAGCACGACCGTGCGGCCGGTGCGCCCCGCCGTGCGCATGCGCCGGGTGACCCGGTCCACCAGCGCGACGGCCACCGCGTCGAGCGCCTCGGGCGACCGGCGCCGGCTCCCCAGCGCGCTCTGCGCGCCGAACGAGCGCCGCCGGCGCCGCGGGCGCACGGGCCGGGGGTCGCGGTTGTGGGCCATCGCGTGCAGCCGGCGTCCCATGGCCCGCCCGACGATCCTCCCGAGCGCCGCCTCGGGCAGCAGCGCGAGCTGGCCGACCGTGATGATGCCCTGCGCCCGCAGCCGGCGCGCGGTGGCGGGCCCGACGCCCCACAGCCGCTCGACCGCCAGCGGATGCAGGAACGCGGCCTCGCGGCCGGGCGCGATGATCAGCAGCCCGTCTGGCTTGGCGACGCCGCTGGCGACCTTCGCCAGGTGCTTGGTCGTCGCCACGCCGATGCTGATCGGGAGGCCGACCTCCTCGCGCACCGTGCGCCGCAGGCGCCGTGCGATCTCCTCCGGCGGCCCGCCGATGCGCTCCAGCCCGCGGACGTCGAGGAAGGCCTCGTCGATCGACAGCGCCTCGACCAGCGGCGTGGTGCGGTCGAAGATCGCGAAGACCGCGCGGCTGGCCTGCACGTACGCGTCGAAGCGGGGGGAGACGACGATCGCCTGTGGGCACAGGCTGCGGGCCCGCTTGGCGCCCATCGCCGACCGCACCCCGAACGCGCGCGCCTCGTAGCTGGCCGCGAGCACGACGCCCGGCCCGACGATGACCGGCCGCCCGCGCAGGCGCGGGTCGTCGCGCTGCTCGACCGACGCGAAGAAGGCGTCGAGGTCGGCGTGCAGGATCGACGCCGCGCGTGGCACGAACACATGTTCGCATCGGGTCAGGAGCGGTTGCAAGGCGCCGCCCAGCGCGGGCGGCCCCGAGGGGGCGGGCGCCACTGCCGATCGTCAGCCGGGGCCTCGGTCCCGGTAGAGCCGCGCCCGCTCGACGGCCGCCGACGTCATCTGGGCGAGATGGACCAGGGCGGCCTCGTCGTCCACGGTGAAGCCTGCGCCCTGCTTGTCGAAGAGCTGGATCGCCCCGAGCTCGCCGCCGTCGAGCGCGGTGAGCGATGCGGCCAGCCAGCCCTGAAGCGCCCGGCCGCCGGACGGCGTCTGGAACGGAGGCAGGTGGGCGAGCTGCGCGCCGGCGATCCTCGCCGAGCCGCCGCTCTGGCGGAGGAGCCGGTGGATCGCGGGCAGATCGAGCCAGCGGACGAACGCGGTCCAGCGGCGGTCGGCCTCCGGGTAGGAGGCCGCTTCGACGGTCCGGGGCCCGCCTTCCGCCGCCACGGTGGCCACGCAGCAGTCGGCCTCCAGGAGCTCGCGCGCCTGCTCGGCCACCAGGCGCAACATCTCTCCGAGCGAGTCGTGGGCGTCGAGCGCGAGCGAGGTGTCGGCGAGGAAGGTCGACAGCCGGCGCGACATCTCGGTCCGGCGCCGCTGGAGCAGGGCGGCCTGCCGGGCCTCGCGGAAGCCGCGCTGGACCATCTCGAAGGTCGACAGCCCCTCGAGGAAGAAGTCGCCGGCC
This sequence comes from Solirubrobacteraceae bacterium, assembly GCA_025928415.1. Taxonomy (GTDB): domain Bacteria; phylum Actinomycetota; class Thermoleophilia; order Solirubrobacterales; family Solirubrobacteraceae; genus Paraconexibacter. The sequence goes on from JAICJK010000417.1 coordinate 2,887, forward strand.
GCGCGGGCGACCTCCTGCACCTCCGCGGCGCCCGACGCGGCCTCGAGCGCCGGCAGCAGGGCCTCCTGGTGGGCGACGCCGAGGTCCAGCACGCTCAGGCGCCGGCCGACGGCCTCGCGCGCGAGCTCGTACGCGACGCGCAGAGACGCCTCGGTCGGGTCGGCCAGGTAGTCGGCGAGCGCCGACGCGTACGCCGCGCGGAAGGGTCCGGGCCCGCTTCCCGCCCCGGCGCTCACGGCCGCGGCCCGAGGTAGCGGACCGCCACCACGAGGGCGTCGTCCGACTGCTTGGCGTGGCCGGCGAGCACGCGCTCGCCGATCGCCCGCGGCGAGCCGGAGA
>JAICJK010000023.1 GCA_025928415.1 Solirubrobacteraceae bacterium
CGGGTCGGCCGGAACCGGCGCCGCCGCGGGCAGGCTCGGTGGCGCGGAGCGCAGGCGCGGCCAGGCCGCGACGAGCAGCGCCAGGAGGGCCAGCGCCGCCACGCGGGCGACGTTGCCCCATCTGATGCGGCGCAGCAGCGGATCGTCCATGTCTTTCCCAGCCGGCGAGGGGCTCGGATTCGCCCCCCTTTGCTACCGTCCGGGACCGCTCATGGCCCAGCCCAAGCCGACCTACGACCTCATGCTGCTGCTCGACCCGTCCACGGACGCCGACCAGCGCAAGAAGATCCTCGCCGACACCGAGGCCGCCATCGGCCGCGGTGGCGAGATGGTCTCCGAGCACGACTGGGGCCAGCGCGCGCTGGCCTACGAGATCCACAAGACCAAAGAGGCCGAGTACCACCTGCTGCAGTTCCACGCCGACGCCGAGCTGCTCGAGCAGCTCGACCGGACGCTCCGGATCACCGACGGCGTGACGCGGTTCCGCATCATCAAGCTCGCGCCCGGTACCCCGGCACCGCCGGCCCGCCCCGCCGCGGGCGCAGAGGAGCCGGCGCCCGCCGCGGCTCCTGTTGCCGCTCCCACGGCCTCGTAGCGCCGCCCCTCCCGCGGGCTCGTAGCGCTGCCCTTCCCGCGGCCTCGTAACGCCGCCCCTCCCGCGGGCTCGTAGCGCCGCCCTTCCCGCGCCGAAGCGTGACGGCCGGCGCGCGCTGCGCGTCGCCCGCGCAACAAACCCGCGGTGTTTGCGGCTTCCAGGGAGCGAGTGCCGCCGAGCCCCGCCCTAGACTGGCCGCCAGACCTTCCGATCAGCACCTTCGCCCCTGAAAGGAGCGACCAGCCCCATGGCTGCCACGAACATCAATCGGGTGGTTCTCACCGGGAACCTCACCTCGGACCCCGAGCTGCGCTCGCTGCCCAGCGGCATGTCCGTCTGCAAGCTGCGCGTCGCCTGCAACACGCGCCGCAAGGACGGCGCGAGCGGCGACTGGGTCGACAAGCCCAACTACTTCGACGTGACCGTCTGGGGCGCCCAGGGCGAGAACTGCGCCCGGTATCTCTCCAAGGGCCGTCCCATCGCGGTCGACGGGCGCCTGGAGTGGCGCGAGTGGGAGAGCCAGGACGGCGGCAAGCGCCAGGCGGTGGACATCATCGCCGACTCCGTGCAGTTCCTCTCCAGCCCCCGTGACGAGGCGGGCGGCGGCGGCGGGAACGGCTTCTCCGGCCGCTCCGACATCCCCGTCGACACGGGCGACTTCGCCCCCGCCCCGGTGGGAGGCGGCAGCGCCGGCTCGTCGGCCCCGACGGGCGACGACGACATCCCCTTCTAGTCCCGGGCCCCGGGCGGCGCTCCGTGGCGCCGCCCGGTCCTCCGTGGCGCCGCCCGGTCCGTGGCGCAGCGGGGCCTTGCCGCGTACGCCGGTCGGTCGTGCTCTCCCGAGGCCGCGGCCGATCGGGACCTGTCACAATGGGACCTCGCGCGCGCCCCTGGCGCGCGCCCGACCGTTCAAGGACCCATCGAGGACTTCACCAAGTGGCCAAGCAGCGCAACAGCGGCAAGACCACCCGTCGCCGCGACAAGAAGGGCGGGATGGGCAGCGGCCGCCGCAAGCCGTGCCTGTTCTGCAAGGACAAGATCGAGCAGGTCGACTACAAGGACATCGAGACGCTCGGCAAGTACGTGTCCGAGCGCGGCAAGATCCGCTCGCGGCGCATCACCGGCGCGTGCCGCCGCCACCAGAACCAGGTCGCCACGGCGGTGAAGCGGGCGCGCGAGCTCGCGCTCCTGCCCTACGTCAACGACTCCGGTCGCGACGACCGCGAGGGCGGCAGCCGGGGTCGCGGGCGCGACCGCGAGGACCGCTAGGCATGCCGGAGGCGATCCTCCTCAAGGACGTCGCCGAGCTCGGCGACAAGGGCACCGTCGTGGACGTGTCCAAGGGCTACCTGCGCAACTTCCTCATACCGCGCCAACTCGCCGCCCCGGCCACGAAGGGCGCCGTCGAGGCCGCGCGCCGGCGCACCGAGCTCGAGGAGCGCGCCGCGCGGGACGCCGTCGAGCGCGCGCACGAGTACGCCGACCTGCTCAACAAGACGGTGCTCACCCTGTCCGAGAAGGCCGGCGAGGACGGCCGCCTGTTCGGCTCCGTGACCACGCAGGACATCGCCGACGCGATCCAGGAGGCCCGCGGCATCCAGATCGACAAGCGCCACGTGCACCTCGACGAGCCGATCAAGAACGTCGGCACCTACATGGTCAGCGTCGACGTCGCCGGGGGCGTGACCGCGTCCGTGAAGACCATGGTGACCGAGATCAAGTAGCGCCTCGGCGCCCCGCGGCAGGGGCGCCCCGCATCGTCCGGCCCGTCCTTCGCGGCGCCTGTGTGAAGAAGTGCGCTCAGAGCGGCATGGGCTCGTGCGTGGGGTCGGCGCCCGTTGCTAGCGTCGGCGCCCCCGTGTCCACGTTCCCCTTCACCGCCGGCGACGTCCCGCAGAACGTCGTCCAGGGCATCGCCCCACCGCACTCGATCGAGGCCGAGCAGTCGCTCCTGGGCGCCGTCCTGCTGTCCGACAAGCCGATGTACCAGTACGTCGTCTCGGACAACCTGCAGCCCGAGGACTTCTACCGCGACCGCCACCGGCTGATCTTCGCGTCGATGCTCGACCTGTGGCGCGACAACGAGCCCATCGACGTCCTCACGGTCACCGAGCATCTGCGCGCGCGGGGCAAGCTCGAAGAGGCCGGGGGCCAGGGTGAGATCGACGTCCTCACGTCGTTCACCCCGTCGATCGGCGCGATCCGCGCCTACGCCAAGATCGTCAAGGAGCGCTCGCTCCTGCGGCGGGTCCTGACCACGACCTACGAGATCCAGGCGAGCGTCCACGCCCACGACCTCGAGCCGCGGGACATCGTCGAGCACGCCGAGCGGGCGATCCTCGAGGTCGCGCACGACGACACGACCAAGGACTTCCGCGAGGTCCGCAACGTCCTCGACGACGAGGTCCGCCGATGGCACATGCTCTCCACGGAGGGCGTGACCATGACCGGCACGCCCTCCGGCTTCGCCGACCTCGACGAGATCACCGGCGGCTTCCAGCCCGGCAACCTGGTGATCGTCGCCGCGCGCCCGTCCATGGGCAAGTCGGCGCTGGTGACGAACTTCGCCGAGAACGTCGCGCTGCACCCCGACCCCGAGCGGCGCAAGGCCGTGGCGCTGTTCAGCCTGGAGATGAGCGAGTCGGAGCTCGCCCAGCGCTTCGTCGCCTCGCAGGCGTCGATCAAGGGCGACGACCTGCGCAAGGGCCGCCTCAAGGACGAGCGCAAGTGGAAGCGGGTGCTCGAGTGCGCCGGGCGCTTCGACCAGGCGCCGCTGTTCATCGACGACTCCTCGGACATCTCGATGCTGGAGATCCGCGCCAAGGCGCGGCGGCTGCACCAGCAGCAGCCGCTCGGCATGGTCATCGTGGACTACCTGCAGCTCCTGCGCCCGGACGGGCGCACCGACAACCGCGTCGAGCAGGTCGGCCAGATGAGCCGCGGGCTCAAGATCCTGGCACGCGAGCTCGAGGTCCCCGTGGTGGCGCTCTCGCAGCTCTCCCGCGGCGTCGAGTCGCGCAACGACAAGCGTCCGCTGCTCAGCGACCTGCGCGAGTCGGGACAGATCGAGCAGGACGCCGACCTCGTGATGTTCATCTACCGCGACGAGTACTACAACCGCGAGACCACCGACGCCCTGGGCGAGGCCGAGCTCATCATCGCCAAGCACCGCAACGGGTCGCTCGGGACGGTCGAGCTGATGTTCCAGGGCGAGTACCCGCGCTTCCTGACCAAGGCCCGCGAGGCGGCGTACTGATGGCCGGCGACTGCCCGTTCGACCGTTGCGACGGCAGCGGCTTCGTCGTCGACGAGGTGACGCGGGTCGCCACCCCGTGCCGCTGCCGGCCCGGGCGCGTCGCGCGCGGGCGCACCGCGTCGCTGTCCGGCGTCATCCCGCGCAAGTACCGCGGCGTCTCGTTCGACCGCCCGCCCGTGACCGCGATCGCCGACGTCGCCGGGCCGCAGGTCCGCGCCGTCCGCACCTACGTCCGCGACCTCGAGGCCAACCTGGACGCCGGCCGTGGGCTCTGGCTCTACGGCAGCGTCGGGACTGGCAAGACCACCTTGGCGATGCTCGTCTCCAAAGCCGCGCTGGACGCCGGCCGCTCGGTGGCGATCTACTCGCTGCCGCGCCTGCTGGCCGAGATCCGCACGACCTTCGACGACGACAGCGATCGCACGTACACGTCGCTGCTCGACCGGCTCGCCGAGGTCGACCTGCTGCACGTCGACGACGTCGGCGCGGAGAAGACGAGCGAGTGGGTCCTCGAGCAGCTCTACGCGATCATCAACGCGCGTTACGAGGAGGAGCGGTCGGTTCTGATCACGACGAACCTCGAGCGCGACGCGCTGGCGGAGCAGATCACCGAGCGCACGGTGTCGCGGCTGGAGGAGATGTGCGAGGTGCTCCCGTTGTGGGGCGCCGACGCCCGTCGCCAATCGGCCTGATCAGGCGGCGCTCCGTACACTCGGAGCCATGCCGAGCATCGTGATCGTCGGTGCCCAGTGGGGCGACGAGGGCAAGGGCAAGGTCGTCGACCTGCTGGCCGAGCGCGCCGACGCGGTGATCCGCTTCCAGGGTGGCAACAACGCGGGCCACACGATCGTCCGCAACGGCGAGACGTGGAAGTTCCACCTGATCCCGAGCGGCATCCTGTACCCGGGCAAGACGTGCGTGATCGGCAACGGCGTGGTCGTCGACCCCAAGGTCCTGCTGAGCGAGCTGGACGGCCTGCGGGCCCGCGGCGTCGACGTCTCCGGGCTGAAGATCAGCGCGAACGCGCACGTGATCATGCCCTACCACATCATCCTGGACCACTCGGGCGAGGCGCGGCTGGGCAAGCTCGAGATCGGCACCACCAAGCGCGGCATCGGCCCCGCGTACGCCGACAAGGCCTCGCGCCTCGGCATCAGGGTCCAGGACATGCTCGACGAGAAGATCCTGAAGAAGAAGATCCTGAGCGCGCTGGAGCCGAAGAAGGCGCTGCTGCGTCCCTACGAGCGCGACCCCGACTTCGGCCCTCAGCTCGACCTGCAGCGGATGACCGAGGACCTGCTCACCTTCGGGCACCGCCTCGAGCAGCACATCGCCGACACCGCCGCGCTCGTCTGGCGCGCGCTCGACGACGACAAGCTCGTGGTCTTCGAGGGCGCGCAGGGCGCGCTGCTCGACATCGACCACGGCACCTATCCGTTCGTGACCTCGTCGAACCCGGTCGCCGCCGCGGCGTGCACCGGCTCGGGCATCGGCCCGAAGGACATCGACGAGGTCTGGGGCGTGGCCAAGGCGTACTCCACGCGCGTCGGCGCCGGCCCGTTCCCGAGCGAGCTGCACGACGAGACGGGCGAGCTGATCCGCGAGCGCGGCGGCGAGTTCGGGACCACCACCGGGCGCGCGCGGCGCACGGGCTGGATGGACCTCGTGGCGCTGCGCTACGCCGCGCGCATCAACTCGCTGACGGCGCTGAGCATCACCAAGCTCGACGTGCTGTCCGGCTTCGATCGCGTCAAGGTGTGCACCCGCTACCGCGGCGAGGACGACGCGCGCTTCGACACGTTCCCCTATCACCAGTCGGTCCTGCACCACGCGACCGCCGAGTACGAGGAGCTGCCGGGCTGGCGCGAGGACATCAGCGAATGCCGCAGCATCGCCGACCTGCCGCAGGCCGCGCGCGACTACCTGGACTGGATCGCGGACCAGACCGGCGTGCCGGTCACGCTGGTCGGCGTCGGGCCGGGGCGCGAGCAGACGCTGTGGACCGAGGCGGGCGCCGCGTCGCCGGCGATCGTCGCCGCGCCCGTGCAGGCCTGACCGCGTCCCCCCGACGGTCAGCTGCGCGAGGCCGGCCGGAAGCCGGGTCAGGCGTCCTGCGCGACGTCGGTCCCCGCGTCGGGCAGGACGGTCCGCTCGCCGCGGCGCAGCGTCCGCAGGGCGAGCGCGAGGGCCGACAGCATGGCCAGCGCGGCGAAGGTGATCTGCACGCTGACGATGCCCTCCTCGGTCCAGTAGACGTCGTCCAGCTTGAGCAGCAGCGCGGACTCGTCGAGGGTCAGCGCCACGCCGGTGCCGAACGGCAGGGCCAGCCACCGGCGCGCGCCCTCGTCGCTGGTGACGACGGCGGCGCCCCCGGCGAGGAAGGCCAGCGCGATGCCCGGGATGAAGTGGTGGATGTGCTCGCCGCCGTAGCGGACCTCGCGGAAGGGGCCGAAGCGGCCGTGGCGGCGGATGACGTGGGTCGACAGGCGCGCGATCGCGAAGGTCGCGGTGAACGACCCGAGCAGGTTCAGCACGGCGTTCTCGCGATCGGTGCCCTCGCGGTATCCCGTCACCGCGATCTCGATGGTCTCCGTCACCGCCTCGGCGGCCGCGGGCAGGACGCCGTCGGCGTCCACCGGCGCCGGCGCCGACCCCCGGTGCCACACGCGAGCGACCTCGCCTGCGCCGACGACGCTGGTGGCCGCCACCGCGACGGCCGCGAGCGCGCGGGTGCGCCGCTCGGCCAGCTCGCGGCGCCGCCGGGCACCCGGGAGCTCGACGGCGCCCGGCACCCGGCGATGGGACCACCCGACGAGCCGCCCCCGAGCCACGAGGCCGGGCAGGCTCAGACCCACCGCTCCAGGAGATCGTCGTCGGACACGCGGCGCACCGACCGCGCCGGGACGCCCATGACGACCGCGCGCGGGGCGACGTCGTTGGTCACGACCGCGCCGGCGGCCACGAACGCCTCCTCCCCGACCTCGACGCCCGGGACGAGCACCGCGCCGCCGCCGATGCGGCAGGCGCGACGCAGTGTCGCGCCGCGCATCGGCTCCCCCGGCCGCAGCCGGCCGATCGTGTCGTCGTTGGTCGTCATCGCGCAGGGGCCGACGAAGACGTCGTCCTCCACGACGCTGAACGCGGTCATGTAGACGTTGGACTGCAGGCGCACGCCGGTGCCGATGACCACGTCGTTGTCGACCGCCGTCGCCCGGCCGACCACAGACCCCGGCCCGATGCGCGACCGCTCGCGCACGTAGGCCTGGTCGCCGACGATCGCCCCCGCGGCGATCTGCGCGCCCGCGAAGACGACGGCGTGCGCCCCGATGCGCGCGCCGTCCTCGATCACCAGCGCGGGTGCCGGCGGCGCGCCCGCGTTGGACGAGCGCGGCCCGAACGTCGGCTGCTTGCCGAGGATCGCCCCGTCCTGCACCACGACGCCGTCGCCGATGACCACGTCCGGGTGCACGACGACGTGCGCGCCGAACAGGACGTCGCGCCCGACCTTGGCGGTCGGGCTGAGGACGAGACCGGGCGCATCGGGCATGGCAAGTACCCTAGTCGGCGCTGTGAGCGCCCAGGACCGACATCCCGCGCTGCGCGGCGCGGTGCTCGGCCTGGGCATGATCGGTCGCCACCACGCGCGGCTGCTCCAGGCGTCCCCGCGCGTGGACTTCGCGGGCGCCGCCGACCCGGGCGGCGATCGCTTCGGCGCGGTCGGCGACCCGCGCCTGGTGTTCGCGTCGCTCGGCGCCCTGCTCGCGGCCGGGCCGGTGGACTTCGCGATCGTCGCGGTGCCCACGGAGGAGCACCTGCCCGCCGTCAGGGAGCTCGCCGCGGCCGGGATCCACGTGCTGGTCGAGAAGCCGCTGGCGGCCACCGGCGCCGAGGGCCGCGAGCTCATCGCGCTGGTCCAGGCCGCCGGCGTGCACGGCGCCGTGGGTCACGTCGAGCGCTTCAACCCCGCGCTACTCGAGCTGCGCAGGCGCCTGACCGGCGGCCAGCTCGGCCGCCCGTTCGTCATCGCCACCGAGCGCCTGGGCCCGTTCCCCGACCGCGTCCGCGACGTCGGCGTGGTCAAGGACCTCGCCACCCACGACCTCGACCTCGTCCGCTGGCTCGGCGGCAGCCCGGTCGCGCGCGTCGCCGCCGAGACGCAGCACCGGATGGGCCGCGAGCACGAGGACGTCGTCCTGGTCACCGGCGCGCTGCGCGAGGGCGTGGCGTTCACCTGCGCCGTGGACTGGCTGACGCCCGCCAAGGTCCGGCGCACGCGCGTCCTCGGCGAGCGCGGCATGCTGGTCGCCGACACGCTGACCGCCGACCTGACCTTCTTCGCCAACGGCGAGCTGCGCTCCGAGTGGGCCGCGTCCGAGCAGGCCCGCGGCGTCAGCGAAGGCGACATGACGCGCTATGCGCTGGCGCGCCGCGAGCCGCTGCTCGCGGAGCTCGAGGCGTTCTGCGACCTGCTCGGCGGCGTGGCGGACGCGCCCGTCGTCACGCTCGCCGAGGGGCTGGAGACGGTGCGGTGCGCCGAGGCGGTGCTGGCGAGCGCGGCCGCCGGGCAGACCGTGGAGCTCTGACGTGCGCGCCGTCGTCGTCGCCCTGGGCAAGATCGGCCTGCCGATCGCCGCCCAGATCGCGGGCGCGGGCCACGAGGTCGTGGGCTGCGACGTCGACCGGCGCGTGGTCGACGCGGTCAACGCCGGGCGCGCCCCGTTCCCGGGCGAGGCCGGCCTCGACGAGCGGCTCGCCGAGCTCGTCCCGGCCGGGCGGCTGCGCGCGACGGACGACACCGCGGCCGCGGTCGGCGACGGCGCGGAGCTCGTCATCGCGGTCCCGCCGCTCGTGGTCGACGCCGCGGCGGCCCCCGACTGGCGCGTCCTCGACGCGGTCGTCGACGACATCGGCCGCGGCCTGGCCGCCGGCACCACGCCGGTCGTCGTCAGCATCGAGACCACGCTGCCGGTCGGCACGACCCGTAAGCGGATCGCCCCCGCCCTCGCCGCCCGCAGCGGCCGGGCGCTCGACGGCGACGACGTGAGCCTGGTGTTCAGCCCCGAGCGGGTCTTCTCCGGGCGCGTGTTCGCCGACCTGGCGACCTACCCGAAGCTCGTGGGCGGCCTGGACGCGGCGAGCGAGGCCCGCGGGGTAGCCGCCTACCGGGAGTTCCTCGACGCCGAGGTGCGCGGCATGGGCTCGGCCGAGGCCGCGGAGCTCACCAAGCTGGTCGAGACGACCTACCGCGACGTCAACATCGCGCTGGCCAACGAGTTCGCCCGCCACGCCGACGCGCTCGGGATCGACATCGCGCCGGTCATCGACGCCGCGAACTCGCAGCCGTTCAGCCACGTCCACCGGCCCGGAGTCGCCGTGGGCGGCCACTGCATCCCGGTCTACCCCCGCTTCTACCTGGCCGGCGACCCGGGCGCGCGCCTGCCCGCCGCCGCCCGCGCGGTCAACGAGGCCATGCCGGCCTATGCCGTGGACCTGCTCGGCGACGTCGCGGGCGCTCGCGTGCTCATCCTCGGCGTGGCCTACCGCGGCGGCGTGAAGGAGACCGCCTTCTCGGGGGCCTTCGGCCTGCGCGACGAGCTGGCGCGCCGGGGAGCGACCCCCGTCGCCACCGACCCGCTCTACTCGGGCGACGAGCTGGCCGCGCTGGGCTTCGCGCCGTGGCGCGGCGAGGACGTCGACCTGGCCGTGCTGCAGGCCGACCATGCCGAGTACGCGCGCCTGTCCGCCGGCGAGCTGCCGGGGGTCCGGGTCGTCGTCGACGGCCGCGACGTGCTGGACCCCGCCCGGTTCGCGGGCGTCGAGGTCAGGCGGATCGGAAGCCCGTGAGGGCGTCGACCACCCGCCGCCCCGCCTGGCCGTCGCCGTAGAGCTGCGGGCGCTGCGCCGGCAGCGGGCGCTCGAGCGCCGCCAGGGCGGCGCGGGCGTCGAGGTCCACCAGGACGTTCCAGCCCGCCTGCACCGTCTCCACCCACTCCGTCGTGTCGCGCAGGGTCACGCACGGAACGCCCGCGAGATAGGCCTCCTTCTGCACGCCGCCCGAGTCGGTGAGCAGCGCACGGGCGCGCGTGAGCAGCGCGGTGAACGCGAGATAGCCGAGCGGCGGGGTCAGGCGCACCCGCCCGGCCGTCGCGAGGCGGTCCAGCAGCCCGGCCGCCTCGAGCCGCGCCCCGGTGCGCGGGTGCAGCGGCAGGACGACGGGAAGCGGGACGGCGAGGAGCAGGTCCACCAGCCGCCGCAGGCGCGCCGGGTCGTCGACGTTGCCCGCGCGGTGCGCGGTGGCCAGCACGTAGCCGCCGGCCTCGACCCCGGCGTCGCGCAGCGGCGCGTCGTCCGCGCGGGCCCGCGGCTGGAACAGCAACGCGACGTCGACCATGACGTCCCCGACGACCGCGACGCGGCCCGCGACGCGCTCGGCGGCCAGATGGTCGGCCGGGCCCTGCGCGGAGCACAGCAGCAGGGAGGCGAGGTGATCGGTCAGGACGCGGTTGAGCTCCTCCGGCATGCGGCGGTCGAACGAGCGCATGCCCGCCTCGACGTGCGCCACGGGGACGCCCGCCTGCGCGCCGGCCAGGCCCCCGGCCAGCGTCGAGTTGGTGTCGCCGTAGACGAGGACGGCGTCCGGCCGCACGTCGGCGACCAGCGGTCCGAGGGCGGCGAGCATCCGCGCGGTCTGCTCGGTGTTGGTGCCGTTCCCCAGGCCGAGCTCGTAGGCCGGGCGCGGCACCCCGAGCTCGGAGAAGAAGATCGCCGACAGCTCGTCGTCGTAGTGCTGGCCGGTGTGGACCAGCACCTCCTCGTGGCGCTCGCGCAAGGGGCCCGACACCGCCGCGGCCTTGACGAACTGCGGCCGGTTGCCGATGACCGTGAGGACCTTCACGCGGCGGCGAGCACCGCATCGATGCGCTGCCGCACCGCCGTGGCCGTCGCGGCGCTCACCTGCCCGGGCGCGGCCGGCAGCGCGCGGCCGTCGATCGCGTGGACCGGATGGACCTCGCGCACCGTGGAGGCGAGGAACGCCTCCTCCATCAGCGGCAGGTCGTCGGTGGTGGTGATGCGCTCGGACGCGCCGGGAGCGGCCGCCAGCACGTGGCGGCGCGTGATCGAGTCCAGGATGTGGTCGTCGAGCGGCGGCGTGTGCAGCCGTCCGTCGAGCACGTAGAAGAATGCGGCCGTCGGCGCCTCCAGGACGCGGCCGTGGGGGGTGACGAGCAGCGCGTCGTCCGCCCCGCGCTCGGTCGCCAGGCGGCGCGTGAGCATGTTCGCCGCGTAGCTGAGCGACTTCACGCCGTCGAGGACGCGCGTGGGCGCATAGGTGACCGACGCCAGCGCGAGCGTCGGCGGCAGGTCGTACAGGTCCTCGAGGAGGGCGAACCGGTGACCGCCCCGGGTCGTCACCACCCGGATCATGCCGTCGGGCGCCCCCGCCTCGGCGACCAGCGTGGCGATGTCCGCGGCGACGTCGGCCGGCGAGAACTCGAGGCGCAGGTTGGCGGCCGATCGTGCCATCCGCTCGAGGTGCTCGTCGAGCGCGAAGGGCCGACCGCCGTACAGCCGGATGACCTCGAAGACCGCGTCGCCGCGCAGCAGCCCGTCGTCGGTCACCGGCAGCCGCGCCTCCTGCGCGGGCATGACGGTGCCGTCCAGGATGGCGAGGCCGTGCACGCCGCGGACCATATCGGCCGCCGGGGCGAGGTTCGCGCGCCGGTGTACCGCGCGAGGCTCATCCTCCCCTCACGTGCGCGAGCTACGCTCGCCGGCGTGAGCGCGACCGAGGCCGGGCTGCTGGTGGCGGTCTTCGCGGCCTGCGCGGTCGAGGCCGTGGAGGCGGCGACGATCGTCCTGGCGATCGGGACGGTCCGCGGCTGGCGCGCCGCGTGGGCCGGGACGGGAGCCGGCCTGGCCGTCCTCGCCGTGGTGGTGGCGGCGCTCGGGCCGGCGCTGACCGCCGTGCCGCTCGGCGCGCTGCGGCTCGTGGTCGGCGGGCTGCTGCTCACCTTCGGCCTGCAGTGGCTGCGCAAGGCGATCCTGCGCGCGGGCGGCGTCAAGGCGCTGTCCGACGAGGACGTGCGCTTCGCCCGCGAGCGCGGCGCCGCCCTCGCGCACGACGAGGGGGCCGAGAGCAACGCCCGGGGCGTCGACGCCTACGGCTTCGTCGTCGCGTTCAAGGGCGTGGTGCTCGAGGGGCTCGAGGTCGCCTTCATCGTCGTGACCTTCGGCGCCAACGACGGTCACGTCGCCGCGGCGGCGGGTGCCGCGGTCCTGGCCGTGCTCGTGGTCGCGGGCGCCGTGGCGCTCGCGCGGGCGCCCTTGAGGCGCGTGCCCGAGAACACGCTGAAGTTCGCGGTCGGGGTGATGCTCACCGCCTTCGGCACGTTCTGGGGCGCGGAGGGCGCGGGGATCGCGTGGCCCGGCGGGGAGGCGGCGCTCGCCGGCGTCGTGGCCTGGGTGGCCCTTGTGGCCGTCGGCCTCGCGGCGCTCCTGCGCCGCCGCGGCGGGGCGCCACGGGCGGCGCGGGTGGCGGCGTGAGGCGGCTGCGCGGCCTGTGGGCGTTCGCCGTCGACTTCGTCGTCGGTGACGACTGGCGCCTGGCGCTGGGCGCCGTCGCGGCGCTCGGGGCGGTGGCCCTGTGCGCCGAGGCGGGCGCCGACGTGTGGTGGCTGGCGCCGGCCCTGATCGCCGCCACGCTCGCCGTCTCGGTGCTCGGGGCGCGCCGCGATCCGCCCTAGACGGCCCCGCTAGGCTCGGGGCATGTGCCGGAACATCCGTACGCTGCACAACTTCGACCCCCCGGCGACGCAGGAGGAGGTCCGCTCCGCCGCGCTGCAGTACGTCAGGAAGATCAGCGGCAGCAGCCGCCCCTCCCAGGCGAACGCCGCGGCCTTCGAGCGGGCCGTCGACGCGGTGACGGCCGCCTCCGAGCGCCTGCTCGGCGAGCTCGTCACGCAGGCGCCCCCGAAGGACCGCGAGGCCGAGGCGGCCAAGGCCCGCACCCGCGCGGCCAAGCGGTTCGCGGCATAGCGCGGCACCCGAAGCTCAGTGCACGTCGGCGCGGCTCTCCCGATGGGCGATCTCGCGCGCCGGGACCCCGGCCAGCACCGCGCCGTCGGCGAACGATCGCGTCACGACGGCGTTGGCGCCGACGATCACGTGGGATCCCAGCTCGATCGGGCCCACCAGCTTGGCGCCGGGGCCGATGTAGCACCCGTCTCCGAGCGTGGGCGCGCCGTCCGCGTCCTGTCCGATCGACGTCGAGGGGTGCACGCGGGCATCGGCCCCCACCCGGGCC
>JAICJK010000425.1 GCA_025928415.1 Solirubrobacteraceae bacterium
CGTGCACGAGGTGGCGCACCGGCACCAGGTTCGCGGTCTCGTAGTCCGACCACGCGAAGCCGACGAGCTCCGCCCACCCCGATGCGACCGCCAGCGCGGCGCCCACGGCGGCCGGAACCAGATATCGGCGCATGGCCGGGTGGTCGGCCGCACGCGCGCGAGTTGTAGCCCGCCGTGCGGCGCGCCGTCCGGCCCCGCGCGGGCGCCGCCAGGCCCCGCGCACCGCGCCCGGAGCACGCGCACCCGACCGGCATGCGGTTTGATGCTGCCCGATGGCGCCACCGCGACTGCCCCCCGAGACCTTCCGCCTGCCGGTCGAGCGGATGCGGGAGGGCTACTACTCCGACGCCTACTTCACGCTGACCAAGGCGCTGCTGGAGGCCGAGGACGAGCACCCGCGCGTGACCGTCCAGGTCTTCCAGCAGTACGAGGGCGTGCTGGGCGGCATCGACGAGGCCGTGGCGATCCTGCGCGTGGCGGCCGGCCGCCACGACCCCGGGACCGGCGCGTGGATCGACGGCTGGGACGAGCTCGAGGTCCGCGCGCTGCACGAGGGCGACCACATCGGCCCGCACGAGCCGGTCCTGCAGATCGAGGGCGACTACACGCTGTTCGCCCACCTGGAGACGGTCTACCTCGGCTGCCTGGCGCGGCGCACGCTGATCATGCGCAACGTCACCGAGGTCGTCGACGCCGCGGGCGGCAAGCCGATCCTGTACTTCCCCGCCCGCCACGACCACTGGCTCGTGCAGACCGGCGACGGCTGGGCCGCCCACGTCGCCGGCGCGATCGGCGTCTCCACCGACGCGCAGGCCTCGTGGTGGGGCGGGCGCGGGATCGGCACGGTCCCGCACGGCCTGATCGCCGCGCTCGGCGGCGACACCGTCCGCGCGGCGCAGGCGTTCGCCAAGGCCTACGCCGCCGAGACGAACGTGACGGTGCTCGTGGACTTCGAGAACGACAGCGTCCGCACCGCGCTCGAGGTCGCCGACGCGCTCGGGGACGACCTGTGGGGCGTCCGGCTGGACACCTCGGGCACGATGGTCGACCGCGCGCTGTGGGAGCACATGGGCCAGTTCCCGCCGACGGGCGTCGCCCCCGAGCTCGTGCACGCCGTCCGCGACGCGCTCGACGCGGCCGGCCACGGGCGGGTGAAGATCGTCGCCTCCGGCGGCTTCGACGCGCAGCGCATCCGGGGCTTCGAGGCCCGCGGCGTCCCCGTCGACGCCTACGGCGTCGGCTCCTCGCTGATCCGGGGGCGCAACGACTACACCGCCGACGTCGTCCTGCTCGACGGCCGCCCGTGCGCGAAGGTCGGCCGCCACCACCGCGACCCGTCGCGGCTCGCGCTCGAGACCTGACTCGGCGGCGCCCGCGCGTCCGACCCGCGCCGCACGGCCTGCCCGCGCGGGCCCGCCCGCGGTAGGTTCGGCCGATGCTCATCTCGACCATGAACGACCTGCCGGGCCACCAGGTCGAGGAGGTCATCGGCGAGGTCTTCGGCCTGACGGTCCGCTCGCGCAACGTCGGCTCGCAGATCGGCGCGTCGCTCAAGTCGATCGTCGGCGGCGAGCTGAAGGGGATGACGAAGATGCTCGCAGCAGGCCGCGACCACGCCACCGAGCGGCTCGTCGAGTCCGCGGAGGCCCAGGGCGCCAATGCCGTGCTCGCCTTCCGCTTCGACACCTCCGAGCTCGGGGCGACCTGGACGGAGATCTGCGCCTACGGGACCGCGGTCCGCGTGACGCCGGAGCCGCGCGCCTGACGCCGGCCCGCCGGCCCACCAACGCCCGCCTCCCGCTCAGGCCGCCGCCATCAGCGCCGCCACCGCCGCCGGCCGCAGCGGCCGGGCGAAGTGGAAGCCCTGCGCCGACTGGCAGGCCATCCCCTGCAGCAGCGCGGCCTGCTCGGCGGACTCCACGCCCTCGGCCACGGCCTCGAGGCCCAGCGCGTGGGCCAGGTGCACGACCGCCTCGACGATCGCGGTGTCCTCGCCACCGGCGGTGACGCCGTCCACGAACGACTTGTCGATCTTCAGCGTGTCGACGGGCAGCAGGTCGCGCAGGTGGCGTAGCGACGCGTGCCCCACGCCGAAGTCGTCGATCGCCAGGCGCACGCCGAGGGACTTCAGGCCGCGCAGCGTCGCCGACGTCGTCTCCAGCTCCGACAGCACCGCGCTCTCGGTGATCTCCAGGCAGATCTGACGGGGGTCGACGCCGGCGTCGTCGATCGCCCGGGCGACCGTCGTCGCGAAGCCGGGATCGACGAGCTGGCGCGGGGAGACGTTGACGGCCATGACCAGGTCGGTCGGCGCCCAGCGCGCGAGCTGGCGGCACGCCTCGCGCAGCACCCACGCGCCGATCGGGACGATCAGCCCCGTCCGCTCGGCGATCGGGATGAACTGCTGCGGGCGGATCGTCCCGTGGCGCGGGTGCTCCCAGCGCAGCAGCGCCTCGACGCCGGTGAGCTCGCCGCCGGGCAGCGAGACCTGCGGCTGGTAGACGAGCGCCAGGCCGCCGTCGTCGAGGGCGGTGCGCAGTGCGCCCTCGAGCTCCAGCCGCTCCATCGCCGCGACCCGCATCGAGTCGTCGAAGACCTCGCAACGCGCCTTGCCGAGCTCCTTGGCGCGGTACATCGCGGCGTCCGCGTCGCGCAGCAGCGCGTGCGGCTCGCGGTCGCGCCCGGGAGCGACGGGGCCGGTCAGCGAGACGCCGACGCTCGCGGTCACGTAGCGCTCCTGGCCGTCGAGCTCCAGCGGGGCGTCGAGGGCCCGGGCCAGCCGCGCCGCCACCCGGCGGGCGTCGGGCTCGCCGCCGACGGCGGGCAGCAGGATGGTGAACTCGTCGCCGCCGAAGCGCGCGATCAGGTCGCCGGGCCGCAGGATCCGGCGCAGCCGCTGGGCCACCGCGTCCAGCAGCCGGTCGCCGGCCTCGTGGCCGAGGGAGTCGTTGACGACCTTGAAGTCGTCGAGGTCGACGAACAGCACGGCCACCTCGCCGAGCCCGCCGCCGCGCCGCCGCTCGAGGGCGTCGTCGAGGCGGCGCAGGAACCCGTCGCGGTTCGGCAGCCCGGTGAGCGCGTCGTGCTCGGCGTTCCAGCGCAGCTCGCGCTCGGCGCCCTTGCGGTCCGAGATGTCGACGGAGTGCGCGATGTAG
>JAICJK010000197.1 GCA_025928415.1 Solirubrobacteraceae bacterium
CGCCGCCCAGGCGCCGTGCAGGCCGCAGCCGATCAGGCCGGCCGTCGCAGCGTCCTCGCGTGCCAGGGCGCGGGCGGCGATCGCGGCCACCGCGCCCGTGCGCAGCGCGGTCACGGCGCCCGCGTCCAGCAGCGCGAGCAGCTCCGACGTGCGGGCGTCGGAGACGCAGACGACGCCCATCACCGTCGGCAGGCCCTGCGCCGGGTTGCCGGGGAAGGAGGAGATCCACTTGAGCATCGCCAGGTCGCCCCCGCGCGCCGGCATCGCGCGGAAGTCGCCGTGCGGCGGGGCGGTCAGGTAGGTCTTGGCCGGCATGACCCACTCGCCGCGATGGTGGCGGCCGAACGCGTCGCGCACGACGTCGATCGCGGCCTCCGGCGTCACCGCGGCCAGGACGGCGTCGTGGTCGAGGACGGCGACGTCGGGCATGGCGGCGGACGATAGCCTTCGCCCCCGGATGCCCAACCGCCGCCCCAGGCTCGAGATCGTGGCCCCAGCCGCGTCGCCCGCGGAGGCGGCCGCCGTGGCCGCCGCGATCGAGCAGTTCCTGCGCCAGACCGCGCCGCCGCCCGCGCCGGCCCCCCCGGTCCGCAACCCGTGGCTGCGCGCCGCCCTGCTCGAGCAGACCGGGCGCGCGCCCGGCGCGCCGACGCCGTGGGGCGACCCCCACCCCTGGGGCTGAGCGGCCGCCGGCGAGGAGCGCCGGCGCGCCAGCATCACTGGCGGCTGTCGCAGTGGCCCGCGACCGTTCGACGTCCCGGTGAACCAGTCGGCGCACGAGCGCGCCGGCGACACGATCGGAGGCTGACATGCAGTACACGCTCCTCATCTACGCCGACCCGACCGCCGGCCCGTCGCCCGGCTCGCCCGAGTTCCAGGAGCGCCACGACGCGTGGATGTCCTACACCCAGGCCATGATCGACGCGGGCGTGCACATCGCCGGCGAGGCGTTGCAGCCCACCCAGGCGGCGACGACCGTCCGGCAGCGCGACGGCGAGACGCTCACCGTCGACGGTCCGTTCGCCGAGACGAAGGAGATCCTCGGCGGCTTCTACATCCTCGACACGCCGAACCTGGACGACGCGCTGACCTGGGCGGGCCGCGCGCCCCATCTCGGCGAGGGGTCCGTCGAGGTCCGGCCCGTGATGACCTTCGCCTAGCCCGGTGCGCGGGCCGGCCGTCCTGGACCGGGTCGCCCACGAGGAGGGCGGCCGGATCATCGCGACGCTCATCCGCCACGTCGGCGGGGACTTCGCGCTGGCCGAGGACGCGCTGCAGGACGCCTACGCCGTCGCGGCGGCCACGTGGGGGACCGGCAACGGTCCCGTCCCGGACAACCCGGGCGCGTGGCTGACCACGACGGCGCGGCGCCGGGCCATCGACCGCCTGCGCCGCGCCCGGGCCCTCGACGACCGCATCCGGGTCCTCGAGGCGCTCGCGACGCGCGAGGGCGACGGCGAGGACGAGGGCGAGGGCGAGGACGACGCCATGGACAGCTCCCTGCACGACGACCGGCTGCGGCTGCTGTTCACCTGCTGTCACCCCGCGCTGCCGCTGGAGGCGCGAGTCGCCCTGACGCTCAAGTCGCTCGGCGGCCTGAGCACCGGCGAGGTGGCCCGCGCGTTCCTGGTCTCCGAGGTGGCGATGCACCAGCGGCTCACCCGGGCGCGGCGCAAGATCGCCGACAAGGGCATCCCCTACCGCGTGCCGCCGGACGAGCTGCTGCCCGAGCGGCTGGCCGGGGTCCTCGCGGTGGTCTACCTCGTGTTCAACGAGGGTCACACGGCCGCCGCCGGCGCGCGGCTGGTCCGCGAGGAGCTGTGCGGGGAGGCGCTGCGCCTGGGGCGGCTGCTCGCCGACCTCATGCCCGACGAGGCGGAGGTGCTCGGCCTGCTCGCGCTCATGCTGCTCACCGACGCGCGGCGCGCGGCGCGGCTCGACGCGCGCGGCCGGGCGGTCCCGCTCGCCGACCAGGACCGCGGGCGCTGGGACGCGGAGGCGATCGCCGAGGGCGCCGCGCTGCTCGACCGCGCGCTGCGCCTGCGCCGGCCCGGGCCCTACCAGCTGCAGGCCGCGATCGCCGCGCTGCACGCGACCGCGCTGAGCTGGGCGGAGACCGACTGGGCGCAGATCGCGGCGCTCTACGCGGCGCTGGCCGCCCACGACCCGTCGCCCGTGGTGACGGTCAACCGCGCGGTGGCCGTCGGCTTCGCGGACGGCCCGCGGGCGGGCCTGGCGCTGCTGCGCGCGCTCGACGGCGATCCCGCCCTCGGCGACTACCCCCCGCTGCACGCCGCCCGCGCCGAGCTGCTGCGCCGGGCCGGCGACCGGGCGGGCGCCGACGCCGCCTACGCCCGCGCGATCGCGGCGACGGCCAACGCCGTGCAGCGCGCCGAGCTGGAGGCCCGCCGCGCCGCGAATGCGGCGCAAACGACATAGCCCGAAACCCGATCGGAGTTTTGGGTATTCTGCGCGCATGGAACCCACGTCCGTGCCGACGGAGCACACGCCGACCCGCCCTGGCCGCGGCTCCCTGGAGGATCCGGAGCGCCTCGAGGAGGTCCCGGGCCACGTCATCCCGATCCTCGAGCGCGAGTTCGACGACTTCGACACCGAGGCCGGCAGGTTCCTGCGCGGCGACAGCGCGGAGGACGAGTTCATCCCCTTCCGCCTGCGCCAGGGGGTCTACGGCCAGCGCCAGCCCGGCGTCCAGATGGTCCGCGTCAAGCTGCCCATGGGCGGCATCACGCCCGAGCAGCTCGAGGCGTTCGCCGACGGCATCGAGAGGTACGTCCCCCTGAAGAAGGGGCACATCACCACGCGGCAGAACATCCAGATGCACCACGTGCCGCTGCCCGACGCCGCGGAGCTCATCCGCGGGCTCTCCGACGCGGGGCTGTCGAGCCGCGAGGGCTGCGGCAACACCGTGCGCAACGTCACCGGCGACCCGTGGGCCGGTGTCGCGCCCGGCGAGGTGTTCGACCTCACGCCCTACGCCGGCGCCTACGTGCGCTACTTCGTGCGCCACCCCACCACCCAGCTCATGCCGCGCAAGGTCAAGACCGCCTTCGACGGCACGCCGGAGGAGGATCGCTCGCTGACCGCGATCCACGACATCGCCTTCCTGGCCCGCGAGCGCGACGGCGTGCGCGGCGTCGAGGTCCGCGTCGGCGGCGGCACGGCGATCATGCCCCGCCTCGCGCCGACCCTCTACGACTTCGTCTCCCTCGACGACGGCGAGTACCTCGAGGTCGCCGAGGCCGTGCTGCGCATCTTCGACCGCCAGGACTTCCTGCGCGTCAACCGCGCCCGCGCGCGCCTGAAGGTGCTGATCGACAAGATCGGCATCGACGCGTTCCGCGAGCTCGTGGACGAGGAGCGCCGCGGCGACTGGGTCGCCGAGCGCGACTTCGACGTCGCCGGGCTGCGCCTGGACGTCGACGAGGAGGCGCGGGCGCCCGCCGCCCCGGCCGACTACGCCTCGCCGAACGGCGACCACTCGGAGTTCGCGCGCTTCCGCGAGGCCAACGTGACCGCCCAGCGCCAGGAGGGCTTCGTGGCCGTCGAGGTGAAGGTCACCCGCGGCGACCTCTCGGTCGACCAGCTCCGCGCGCTGGCCGATCTCGCGCGCCGCTACTCGGGCGGCTGGGTGCGCACCACCGTGCACCAGAACCTGCTGTTCCGCTGGGTACGGGAGGAGACGGCCTACGAGCTCTGGCGGGCGCTGAAGGCCCTCGACCTCGGCGACGCCGGCGCCGACGAGATCAGCGACGTCGTCTCGTGCCCCGGCACGGACTCCTGCAAGCTCGGCATCACCTCCTCGATGGGCCTCAACCAGGCGGTGCAGGAGCGCGTGGAGGCGATGGGCATCACCGACCCGCTGACCCGCCGCCTGCACATCAAGATGAGCGGCTGCCCCAACGGCTGCAGCCAGCACCACATCGCCAACCTCGGCTTCTACGGCGCATCGATCAAGGTCGGCGACCGGACGATCCCGGCCTACGTCGCCCACGTCGGCGGCAACTACGACGGCGGGGAGATCGTCTACGGCAAGCGCCTCAAGGTCCGCCTCGCGGCCAAGCGGGTGCCGGAGGCCGTGGAGCGCTGGATCCGCTTCTACGAGGCCGAGCGCGAGGACGGCGAGGTCTTCAACGCCTTCGCCGAGCGCGTCGGGACGACGGCCTTCGAGGACCAGGTCCGCGACCTGGCGATGCCGATCGCGTTCGGCGTCGAGACCATGAACCACTTCGTCGACTGGAACCGCAACGTCCCCTTCGAGGTCATCCGGGGCGAGGGCGAATGCGCGATGTGATCGGCGACGCGCTCGCCGAGACGCTGGCCGAGGCGGCGTCCCACGAGCGGCTGGTGCTCCTGTGCTCCTTCCAGAAGGAGGAGTCGGTGATCGTCGACGAGCTGCTGCGCGTCGCGCCGCACGCGCGCGTCGTGACGATCGACACCGGCGTCCTGTTCGAAGAGACCCTGGCCACGTGGCGCGCCTTCGAGGAGCGCTTCGGCCTGACCGTCGAGGTGCAGGACGCGGCGAGCGCCGGCGCGGCGTGGAGCGGCCCCGAGCACTGCTGCGGCGCGACGAAGGTCGCCGCGCTGGAGCGAGCGCTCGCCGGCGCGCAGGCGTGGATCACCGGCGTCCGGCGCGAGCAGGGCCCCACGCGGGCGGCCACCGAGCACGTCGAGTGGGACGCCAAGCGGGAGATGTGGAAGTACAACCCGCTGGCCGCCTGGACCGAGCAGGACCTGTGGCGGCGCATCCACGAGCGCGACCTGCCCTACCACCCGCTGCACGACCAGGGCTACGAGTCGATCGGCTGCGCGCCCTGCACGCTGCCGGGGGCGGGGCGCGAGGGCCGCTGGGCCGGCACCGACAAGACCGAGTGCGGCCTGCACCTCTGAGCTGACGTGCTCGACCCGCTCATCATCTGCTTCGGCCTCGGGGTCGGGATCCTCATCGGCCTGACCGGCATCGGCGGCGGCTCGCTGATGACCCCGCTGCTCGTGCTGTTCGCGGGCGTCCAGCCGGTGGTGGCGATCGGGACCGACCTCGCGTACGGGGCGATCACCAAGACGGTCGGCGGCTGGCGCCACCTGCGCAAGGGGACGGTCGACGTCGGGGTCTCCAAGTGGCTGGCCGTCGGCTCGGTCCCCGGCTCGCTGCTCGGCGTGCTGATCGTCAACCGGCTCCACGACGCCTACGGCACCGGCTTCGACAGGAAGCTGCTCGTCGGGATCGCGATCGCGCTGTTCGTCGTGGCCGCCTCGGTCCTCGCCCGGGCGCTGTTCATGCCGCGGCTGGTCGAGCGCGAGCGCGAGACGGTCGTCCTTACCGCACGCGTCCGCGCCGGGGCCGCGGGCCTCGGCTTCGTGTTGGGCCTGCTGGTCGGCGGGACGTCGGTGGGCAGCGGCGCGCTGATCGGCCTGGCGCTGATCCTCGTCTTCCGCCTGACGCCGCACCGCGTCGTGGGCACCGACGTCTTCCACGCCGCGCTGCTGCTGTGGACGGCCGGCCTCGCGCACTGGGCCACCGGCAACGTCGACCTCACGCTGATGGCCAACATCCTGATCGGCTCGCTGCCGGGGGTC
>JAICJK010000281.1 GCA_025928415.1 Solirubrobacteraceae bacterium
GAGTGGGGGCGGGAGGATTCGAACCTCCGTAGGCTGAGCCGACGGGTTTACAGCCCGTTCCCTTTGGCCGCTCGGGCACACCCCCGGGACGCCGGATTGTAGCTTTGCCCGGATGAGCTCGTTCGACGTCGCGATCGTCGGCGGCGGCCCCGCCGGGTCGACCGCCGCGTACCGGCTGGCCACCGCCGGCAAGCGCGTGCTGCTCGTCGACCGCGCGACGTTCCCGCGCGACAAGCCGTGCGGCGGCGGCGTCACCCTGCGTGCGGCGCGGCTGCTGCCCTTCTCGCTCGAGCCGGTGATCGAGGACGTGATCGAGCGGGTCGAGCTCGGCCTCCGCTACCGCCACCGGTTCCGCAAGGCGACCCAGGCGCCGATCGCCTACATGACCCAGCGGAAGCGGCTGGACGAGTTCCTGCTGCGCAAGGCGCAGGAGGCGGGGGCCGAGGTGCGCGAGGGGGAGACCGTCGACGCCCGCGAGCTCGACGCGCGCTACGTGATCGGCGCAGACGGCTGCAACGGCACGAGCGCGAAGCAGCTCGGGCTCGGCGGCGGGATCCTGCACGGCGTCGCGCTCGAGGCGAACTACCCGCACGAGGCGCGCTTCGTGGGGACGATGGTCCTCGAGCTCGCCACCCTCGCCGGCGGCTACGGCTGGATCTTCCCCAAGGGCGACCACGTCAACGTGGGCGTCGGCGGCGACGAGTCGGAGGGGCCGCGCCTGCGGGCCGAGCTCGCCCGCATGTGCGAGGCGTTCGGCGTCGACGTGGACGCGGCGGCCGACACGCGTGGCTACCGGCTGCCGATGCGCACGCCCGAGACCAGGCTCGCCGGGGAAAACGCCGCCCTGATCGGCGACGCCGCCGGGCTCGTCGACCCCTTCTCCGGCGACGGCATGTACGAGGCGTTCCTCTCGGCACGGCTCGTGACCGAGGCGATCCTCGCCGGCGACCTCGCCTCGTACCCCGCCGCCGTCGAGCGGACGATCGCCCCGCTCGCCCACGCCGGCTGGGGCGCCCGCGCCGCCTTCACCCGCTTCCCGCGGGCGACGTACCTCGTCGTCCGGCTGCCGGTGACGCTGCGGGCGATGGAGAAGCTCCTGCGCGGCGAGCTCGCCCACCCCGCCGCCGCGCGCGGTCTGGAGCGCGGAGCCGTCCGCGCGATCGCGAGACTCGCTAAAGCCGCCGGCGTCTAGCGCCGATCACTCGATCGAGATGGACCTGAACGGCCTCCTTCGGCGCGCCGTCGAGCTCGGCGCGAGCGACATCCACCTGAAGACCGGGCAGCCCCCGATCCTCCGGCGCGACGGCGCGCTCGCCCCGCTCGAGGAGACGGCGGCGCTCGACGACATCCAGCTGCTCGCCGTCCTGAACAAGGTGGCCTCGCACGCCCCCGACAAGCTCTCCCACTTCCACGCAGCGGGCGACCTCGACATCGCCTACCAGGACGAGGACCTCCCGCGCTTCCGCGTCAACGCCTACCGGCAGCGCGGCGCGATCTCCTTCGCCTTCCGTGTGATCCCGAAGACCGTGCCGAGCTTCGAGCAGCTGAACCTCCCCGGGGGCGTGAAGAAGCTCGCCGAGGAGCACCGCGGCCTGATCCTCGTCACCGGCGCCACCGGCTCGGGGAAGACGACGACGCTCGCGGCGATGATCGACTACATGAACCGGAACCGGCAGCAGCACATCATCACGATCGAGGACCCGATCGAGATCCTGCACCCGGATCACGCCTGCATCGTCAACCAGCGCGAGGTCGGCCTCGACACCGAGTCGTTCGGCCAGGCGCTCCGCCGCGCCCTCCGCCAGGACCCCGACACGATCCTGATCGGCGAGCTCCGCGACGCGGAGACGGCGCAGACCGCGCTGCAGGCCGCCGAGTCCGGTCACCTCGTCATGTCCACGCTGCACACGATCGACGCCGCCGAGACCGTCGGCCGCATGATCGAGTTCTTCCCGCCGGAGAAGCAGGAGGTGATCCGGTCGATCCTCGCCGGCGTCCTGCGCGGCGTCGTCAGCCAGCGCCTGCTGCCGAAGGTGGACGGCGGCCGCGTCGCCGCCGTCGAGGTGATGGTGATGAACGCCCGCATCGCCGACCTGATCCGCGAGGGGCGCGCGGACGAGATCACCGATGCCGTCGCGGAGGGTGAGTTCTTCCAGATGCAGACCTTCACGCAGGCCCTGATCGACCACGTGCTCGCCGGGCGCGTCGACCGCGAGGTCGCCGCGAACGCCGCCACGAACAAGCACGACTTCATCGTCTCGCTCGAGCAGGCGATCAAGCGGAAGCGCGCCGCCGACGCGGCGGAGGCGCAACCCGAGCCTGCCGCCGAGCCGGAGCCCGCCCTCGCCGTGGTGAGCCCGCACCCGCCCGCGCCGGAGGAGGCCCCGCTGGGCGGCCTCCGGATCGCTCCCGCCGGGTGAGCCCGTGCGCCGGGCCGCCCTCCTCCTCGCCGTCCTGACCCTCGCCGCGCTCGCGGGGACGGCGCAGGCCGACGTCTTCCAGGTCGTCCCGACGCGGAGCGCCGCGTTCGTCCCGCCGCCGCCGGCGCAGCCGGAGCAGCTCGACTACACGCAGCTGCTCGGCCTCTGGCAGGGCGCGGGCGCGCAGTACGGCGTGCCGTGGCAGGTGCTCGCGGCGATCAACAAGGTCGAGTCCGACTTCGGCCGCAACATGGGCCCGAGCTCGGCCGGCGCCGTCGGCTGGATGCAGTTCATGCCGGCCACCTGGCTCGAGTACGGCGTCGACGCGAGCGGCGACGGCGTCGCCGACCCGTGGAACGCGGCCGACGCGATCTACTCCGCCGCCCGCTACCTCGCCGCCGCGGGCGCGGCGACCGACCTGTACGGCGCCGTCTTCGCGTACAACCACGCGGACTGGTACGTGCAGGAGGTGCTCGACCTCGCGCGCCTCTACGGCGGGGACACGAGCGTCGCCTTCACGCTGGACAAGCTGCAGCAGGAGCTGGAGACGGCGCGGGCCACCGTCGCCCGGGCCGGCGACCGGCTGCTCGCCGCCCGGTCACGCGTCGCCGAGCTGGAGCGGAAGGCCGACCGCGCACCGCTCCTCTCCACCCGGCTCGAGATCCAGAAGCGCCAGACGATCGCCGAGTTCAGCCGCGCCGCCGCCGCGCGCAGCCTCGCCCACGCGCGCCGCACGCTCGCGCAGGCACAGCAGGCCGCGAAGGCCGCCTCCTTCAACCGAACCGTCGGCAGCCTGCTCGGCGCGCCCGACGCGTCCTCCGGCTACGTCTTCCCGGTCGGCGGCGGGCCGGGGGTCGTCTCGGTCGCCCACACCCACCACGACTACCCGGCCGCGGACATCGCGGCGCCGCTCGGCGAGCCCGCCTACGCCCTCGCGAACAGCGTCGTCCAGCGCTCGTGGAGCACGCCCGACCCGCGCTGCGGGATCGGCCTGACCCTCCAGGCCTACGACGGCCAGGTCTGGACGTACTGCCACCTCGCCGTGCTCGACCCGGCCGTCACCCCGGGCGCCGTCCTCTCGGCCGGCCAGCAGGTCGGCCTTGTCGGCGCCACCGGCGACGCCACGGGGCCGCACCTCCACCTCCAGCTGCAGCCCGCGACCTCGTATCCGCAGGAGGAGCCCTGGTTCCAGGGCTTCGCCGGGACGGCCTTCTCCTGGCAGGACGAGCCGACGCCGGGCGCTCCCCAGCCGATGGCGCAGCCGATTCGGGGCCTGGCCGCCGTCCACCAGGGGCCCGTCTTCCGGGTCGTCCCGGCCGCGCCCACGGCCGTCGTCCTCTTTTCGCGCTAAACCGCCGCCCGGTTTCTGCCGACAAGGAGAGGAGAGATGGGCGTCCGTCTTCCCTCCTTCCTGCCGCGGATCGCGGTCGTGGTCGTGCTCGCGCTCGGCGCGGGCGCCGGCCTGACCTACGCGGCGGGGCAGCAGATCGCGGCGACGCCGCCCGCCGCGACGACCACGACGCCCCAGAAGCCGCTTACCCTGACCGTCCCCGACCTCCGCAACCAGGCCTTCGTCTTCGCGAAGGGCCAGCTGCAGGACGGCGGCTTCGCGTGGCGCGTCGCCGGCGCCGTGCGCGGCTTCGCCGCCAACACCGTCGTCGCCCAGTCGCCCGCAGCCGGGACGAAGCTCGTCGACACCGGCGCGCCCCTCGTCACCCTGACCCTCGCCCGGAACGCCGGCTATCCGCAGACAGGATCGCCGGAGGACGCCTCCTCCTACACCGGCACGCCGCTCCGCCTCGCCGACGCCGCCGTGGCGGCTGCGCCCGCGCTGCCCAAGGCGACGCCCGCCGCCGCCCAGCCTGCCGCCGCC
>JAICJK010000562.1 GCA_025928415.1 Solirubrobacteraceae bacterium
CGCTGCGGGCGGCCAGGGCCGCGCGGTGCCCGGGGCGGGCGTCGGGACCGGCGTCGCCCTCGCCCTCGCCCCCGCCGTCCCGCCGGCCGTCGCCCTCGGCCTCCTCGGCCGTCAGCGGCTTGGCGATGTCCTCGAGCTCGGCACCCTCGGCCTTGACCCCGTAGGCGATCTCGACCAGGCCGCCGACGGCCATCACCGCCGCGCCGATGAAGAAGCCGACGGCGACCGGCCCCCGGTCGCCGGTGTTGATGAGGTGGCCGAACAGCAGCGGCCCGGTGATCCCGCCGATCGCGGTGCCGATCGCGTAGAAGAAGGCGATCGCCAGCGCGCGCGTCTCCATCGGGAAGATCTCCGAGACGGTCAGGTAGGCCGCGCTCGCGCCCGCCGAGGCCAGGAAGAAGGTCACGACGACCAGTGCCATGAAGCCCCATTCGCCCAGCGCCTGCCCCCAGAACAGGAACCCCAGCACGATCGCGACGGCGGCGGAGCCGAGGTACGTGCCCGAGATCATCGGCTTGCGCCCGACGGTGTCGAACAGGCGGCCGAGCGTCATCGGCCCGAGGAAGTTGCCCAGGGCGTAGATGACGATGAAGACCGGGACGGTCCCGGAGGAGACGCCGAAGAAGGTCGAGAACAGCGTCCCGAGGTTGAACGTGATCCCGTTGTAGATGAACGCCTGCCCGACGAACAGCGCCAGGCCCAGGACCGCCCGCTTGGGATAGGCCTTGTAGGCCACCTTGGCGATCTCGCGGAACGGGATCGTCTTGCGCTGGCGGACCCTGATGCTGCCCTCCGGCTCGGGCAGCTCCTCGCCGGTCTCCTCCTCGATGTCGTGCTCGATCTGCCCGACGAGCGCCTCGGCCTCCTCTTCCCGCCCGTGGATGAACAGCCAGCGCGGGCTCTCGGGGACGTGCCGCCGCACGATCATGATCGACAGGCCGAGCACCGCGCCGAGGCCGAAGGTCAGCCGCCACCCGAGGTCGGCGGCGAACAGCGACTTGTCGAGGAACACGAGCGCCAGCACCGCGCCGGCCGCCGAGCCCAGCCAGTAGGAGCCGTTGATCATGAGGTCGACGCGCCCGCGCACCCGCGCCGGGATGAGCTCGTCGATGGCCGAGTTGATGGCCGCGTACTCGCCGCCGATGCCCGCGCCGGTGAAGAAGCGCGCGACGAAGAAGAACAGCGCCGAGGTCGAGAACGCGGTCGCGACGGTGGCCAGGATGTAGACGCCCAGCGTGAGGATGAAGAGCTTCTTGCGGCCGAAGCGGTCCGTGAGATGCCCGAAGAACAGGGCGCCCAGGCACGCGCCGGCGACGTAGACGGCGGCCGCCGTCCCGATCTGGCCCGCGTTCAGGGCGATGCCGCTGCCCTTCTCGGTCAGCCGCGACGCGACGCTGCCGACGATCGTCACCTCGAGGCCGTCGAGGATCCAGACCGTCCCCAGGCCGATGACCACGAGCCAGTGGAAGTGCGCCCAGGGCAGCCGGTCCATGCGGGCCGGCACCTGCGTCTCGACGGTACCGAGCTCGACGTCCTGGGCCATGCGTCGCCGCCTACCCGCGGCGCGATCGCGACACGCTCCTGATGGGCGCGGGGGTCCAGCACCGGACCAGCGGGTATCCGCTGAGCATGCTCGCCTGCCGCCTGCTCGGCCACCGCTTCCGCTTCGGCGCCGACGGCGCGACGATGACCTGGAGCTGCGAGCGCGGCTGCGGGGCTCAGGGCAGCAAGGCGTACCCCAGCGCGGCGCACGCGCGGCGCTACGCCGCGGCGTTCGACCGCGAGGACCGCGCCGACCTGGGTCGCCGGGCGCCGATGCTCGGGCTGTTCCCGTTGCGCGTCCACCGGGCGCTCAGGGGCCGTGGGCGCGAGCGGGCGCCGGACCCAGGGCCGGACGAGGGGCGCGACGGGCCTGGCTAGCCTGGGGCGCGTGCCAGCCCGCCTGAAGGACCTGAACCTCCCGCGCCGCCGGGGCGCCGTGCCCGCCGTCCGGGCGGCCGCCGCCCTCGCGATCGCCGCCGCCGGCTGCGGAGGCGACGACGACCGCGGCTCCGGCGC
>JAICJK010000264.1 GCA_025928415.1 Solirubrobacteraceae bacterium
CGCCGCATGAGCCGCGCGACCGCGGCCATGAGCTCCTGCGTCTTGTCGCCCTGCTCGGCCTCGGCGGCGCCGATGACGCAGTGCTGGGCGTGGTCGTTCATCAGGCCGAGGGCGACCTTGTCGAGCGCGGCCTGGACGGCGGAGATCTGGGTGAGGACGTCGATGCAGTAGCGCTCGTCGTCGACCATGCCCTCGATGCCGCGCACCTGGCCCTCGATGCGCTTGAGGCGCTTGAGGAGCTGGTCCTTGGTCGCGGAGTAGCCGCGGGGTTCGGTCGTCGTCGAGGCCATGCGCCCAGTATACCCGGTAGGGGCATCTTGCCTTAGATACCCCCCGGGTGTATAGTCCGACGTAGCCACACCGCACACCGGGCATATCGCGCAAAGGACCTACGGAACTCCCATCATGCACCCCTCCGCCACACACGACGCCTCCGCCGAGCGGGTCGAGCTGCCGATCGAGGGCATGACGTGCGCGTCGTGCGCCAACCGCATCGAGCGCAGGCTCAACAAGCTCGACGGCGTGACGGCGACCGTCAACTTCGCCACGGAGCGCGCGACCGTCGAGTTCGACCCGGGCGCCGTGGTCCCCGAGCAGCTCGTCGGGGCCGTCCAGGAGGCGGGCTACAGCGCGACGCTGCCCTCGGCGGAGCCGCACGCGGCGTCGCAGGACGCCGCCGCCGGCGCCGAGCAGGACGCGGCCGCGGCGCTCCGGCGCCGCGTGATCGCCTCCGCGGTGCTGTCGGTGCCGGTGCTGCTGATGTCGATGATCCCGGCGCTGCAGTTCGACAACTGGCAGTGGCTGTCGCTGAACCTCGTGACGCCCGTCGTCCTGTGGGGCGCCTGGCCCTTCCACCAGGCGGCCTGGCAGAACCTCAAGCACGGCGCGGCGACGATGGACACGCTGATCAGCATCGGGACCCTCGCCGCCTGGCTGTGGTCGCTGTACGCGCTGTTCATCGGGGACGCCGGCATGAACGACATGCGGATGAGCTTCGACCTGATCCCGAAGTCCGGCGAGGGCGCCGACCAGATCTACCTGGAGACGGCGGGCATCGTCACGACGTTCATCCTCACCGGCCGCTACTTCGAGGCGCGCGCCCGCCGGCGCGCCGGCGCCGCCCTGAAGGCCCTGCTGGAGCTCGGCGCCAAGGACGTCGCGGTCCTCGACGAGCACGGCGCCGAGCGGCGCATCCCGGTGGAGGAGCTCCAGGCCGGCGACCGCTTCGTCGTGCGCCCGGGCGAGAAGGTCGCCACCGACGGCGTGGTCGACGACGGCCGCTCGGCGGTGGACATGAGCATGCTCACCGGCGAGTCGGTCCCCGTCGAGGTCGGCCCCGGCTCGCAGGTCGCCGGAGCGACCGTGAACGCCGGCGGCCGGATCGTCGTGCGGGCCACCAAGGTCGGCGCCGACACCGCGCTGGCGCAGATCGCCCGGCTGGTCAGCGACGCCCAGACGGGCAAGGCGCCGGTCCAGCGCTTGGCCGACCGCATCTCCGGCGTCTTCGTCCCGGTCGTCATCGCGATCGCGGTCGCCACGCTCGGGTTCTGGCTGGGCACGGGGGAGAGCGCGACCTTCGCGTTCACCGCCGCGGTCGCCGTGCTGATCATCGCCTGCCCGTGCGCGCTCGGGCTGGCGACGCCGACGGCGCTGATGGTGGGCACCGGGCGCGGCGCCCAGCTCGGGCTGCTGATCAAGGGCCCGGAGGTGCTCGAGTCCACCCGCAAGGTCGACACGATCGTCCTCGACAAGACCGGCACCGTCACCACCGGCCGGATGAGCCTGGTCGAGACCACCGTCGCGGACGGCGTGGACGAGGCCGACGCGCTGCGGCTCGTCGGCGCGCTCGAGCACGCCTCCGAGCACCCGATCGCGCAGGCCATCGCCGCGGCCGCCGCGGCGGAGGGTCCGCTGTCGGCCGTCGAGGGCTTCGCCAACCGCGAGGGCCTCGGCGTCGAGGGCGTGGTCGACGGTCGCGCGCTGGTCGTCGGGCGCCCCGCGCTGCTGGCGCAGGCCGATCCGCCCGTCCACCTGCCGCCTGCGCTCGACGAGGCCCGCAAGGCCGCCGAGGCCGCCGGGCGCACCGCGATCGCCGCCGCGTGGGACGGGCAGGCCAGGGCCGTCTTCGTCGTCGCCGACACCGTCAAGCCGACGTCCGCGGAGGCGGTGGCCCGCCTGAAGGAGCTGGGGCTGCGCCCCGTGCTGCTGACCGGCGACAACGAGATGACGGCGCGGGCCGTGGCCGCCGAGGTGGGGATCGACGAGGTCATCGCCGAGGTCCTGCCCTCCGGCAAGGCCGAGGTCGTCCGGCGCCTGCAGGGCGAGGGGCGCGTGGTCGCGATGGTGGGCGACGGCGTCAACGACGCGCCCGCCTTGGCGCAGGCCGACCTGGGGCTGTCGATCGGGACGGGCACCGACGTCGCGATCGAGGCCTCCGACCTGACGCTGGTCTCCGGCGACCTGCGGGCCGCGCCCGACGCCATCCGCCTGAGCCGCGCGACCCTGCGGACGATCAAGCAGAACCTCGGCTGGGCCTTCGGCTACAACGTCGCGGCGCTGCCGCTGGCTGCGATCGGCCTGCTCAACCCGGTCATCGCGAGCCTTGCGATGGCCTGCTCGAGCGTCAGCGTGGTGGCCAACGCGCTGCGCCTGCGCCGGTTCAAGGGCCGTCCGACGGCGTGAGGTCGGCGATCAGCGCCGAGTGGTCGCTGAGCCCCAGGCGCCGCCAGTCGTGGGCGTAGGCGCTGGCGACGGGCTCGAGGCCGTGCACGAGGACGTGGTCCAGGCGCCAGCCGCCGCGGTCGCGCGCGAAGGTCCAGCTCGCCTCGCGCGCGCCGTAGCCGTGCAGCGCGCGGAACGCGTCGACCCAGCCGCGTGAGCGCAGGTCGTGGACGAGCGCGCGCTCGGCGTCGTCCCAGCGCTCCCCGCGCTCGGGCCGCAGCCGGCCGGCGCTGTCGTAGGCGAAGGTCAGCACCTCGCCGTCGGGCAGCTCCCGGCGCGGCGTGTTGAGATCGCCGCACAGCACCCGGGGGCCGGGCGGCGCGGCGGCGAGGTAGGCGGCCACCGCCTCGTGGGTGCGCACCTTCGCCAGGTCGGGCGCCGGAGCGATGGGCGAGTGCAGGTTGACGACCTCGACGTCGCCCACCGCGCAGCACAGGACGCGCTCGGCCCACGGCACGCCGGACGGTGGCGGCAGCCGGCGCAGCGGCTCGCGGGCCGCGGTCAGCACGCCGAGCGGCCGCTTGCGGCCGGTGCCGGCGGGCACGTCGGCGAGCGCGGTCTCCGCGGACGTCAGGCCGGCGTCCCGCAGCGCGGCGAGCCACAGCGGCAGCGTGCGCGCCGTCACCTCCTGCAGCGCGACGACATCGGCGCCCGCGCCGGCGACCGCGGCGGCCTGCTCGGGCTGGCGGGCGACGCGCCCGGCGACGTTCCAGGTAAGCAGACGCACTGTCGGGATGGTGATGGACGAACGTGCGTTTGCGTGGTCGGCGCGGGGGTAAGCGCTGGACGAGGGTGCAGCGCGGTGCGGGGTCACATCCCGCCGGGCGCCGCCCTCCCTCCCGACTCCCCGGAGTCCATCAACCCCGCAGCCGAACGGAGCACCCATGGATCCTGCTCAGCAGAAGGTCGTGCAGTACCTCAACGAGGCCCAGGCCAGCGAGCACGCGCTCGTGCGCGTCCTGCAGGCCCAGATCGCGATGACGCCGCGCGGCGCCTACCGCACGGCGCTGGAGCGCCACCTCCGCGAGACCCGGGATCACGCCGCGCGCGTCGGCGAGCGCCTGGCGGAGCTCGGCCCGGGCTCCAATCCGCTGATGGCCGTCGTCGGTCTCGCGGAGAGCGTCGTCGGCCAGGCGCTCGCCCTGACCAAGACGCCGTTCGACCTCCTGCGCGGCTCCGGCGGCGAGGAGAAGGTGCTCAAGAACGCCAAGGACGCGTGTGCCACGGAGGCGCTGGAGATCGCCACCTACACCGCGATCGAGCGGCTCGCGCGCTCCGTCGGCGACGAGCAGACCGCCCGGCTGGCGGCCTCGATCCGCGGTGAGGAGGAGAAGATGCTCCAGCGCGTCCTGGCCGAGATCCCCAAGCTGACCGACGCGGTCGTCCGCGCCGACGTCAGGGGCAACGGGTCCTACGACGTGACGAGCACGGGGGCGGCCGACGCGGTCCGCGAGGCCGGGCAGGCCACGGCCAAGGCGGCACGCAAGACGAGCACCAAGGCCAAGCGCACCGCCCGCCAGGCCCGCAAGGTGCCGGGCGTCGCGCAGGCCGAGGGCCAGATCAAGGGCGCCGTGGCCTCCGAGGGCGATCTGGCGATCGCCCGCTATGACCAGCTGACCGCCGACGAGATCGTCGCGCGGCTGGGCGACCTCTCGCAGATCGACCTGGCCAAGATCGACTCCTACGAGCGCAAGCACCAGAGCCGCACGACGATCCTCAGCCGCATCACGTCGCTGCGCGGCGACGAGCCGTGGGCCGGCTATGACGAGCTGACCGCCGCCGAGGTCACCGCCGTGCTCTC
>JAICJK010000618.1 GCA_025928415.1 Solirubrobacteraceae bacterium
AGCGGACGGCCCTGACGGTGCTGCTCGACCTGCTGTTCGTCCGCCGCGCGATGGGGGACTCCGTGCGCCGCACGCTGGCGCGCTTCCGGGCCGAGGTCCAGGACGAGCAGGCCCTCTGAGGGCGCGGCCCGCGACGATGCCGGCGGGCGCGGCGCGCGACTAGCATCCCGCGCTCGCACGCCCTCGAGCACCAGGAGCTCCATGTTCGTCTTCAAAGCCGCCGTCGTCGGCGCCGGGACCATGGGCGGCCAGATCGCGCAGACGATCGCCGCCGCCGGCATCCCCGTCGTCCTGAAGGACATCCGTCAGGACCTCGTCGACGCCGGGCTGGCCGAGGCGCGCACCGTCACCCAGGGGCAGGTCGACCGGCTGGCCGAGAAGGGCAGGCTGACCGCGGAGCAGGCCGCCGCCCAGCGCGACGAGGTCCTGGGCCGGATCGAGGGCACGACGGCCTACGCGGGCTTCGGCGACGTCGACTTCGTCATCGAGGCCGTCCCGGAGCGCATGGAGGTCAAGCAGGCGGTCTTCGCCGAGCTCGACGCGGTCACGCCCGGCCACGCGATCCTCGCCTCCAACACCTCGTCGCTGTCGATCACCGAGATCGGCGACGCGACGCTGCGGCCCGAGAAGGTCGTCGGCTTCCACTACTTCTACCCCGCCGCGGTCATGCCGCTGATCGAGGTCATCGCGGGCGAGGACACCTCCGGCGAGACCGTCCAGGCCGCCGTGAACTTCGCCCAGGCGATCAAGAAGAACCCGATCACCTGCGGGGAGGTCCCCGGGTTCGTCGTCAACCGGATCCTGAACTCCGGCATCTCCGAGGTCTGGCGCGCGCAGGAGGAGCAGGGGCTGTCGATCAAGGCGATCGACGAGGGGGTCGGCGCGGCGAACGTCGTCCCGATGGGCCCGTACTTCCTGATCAACCTGCTCGGCCTCGACACGGTGCTGCACGTCGCCGAGCACCTCGAGGCCTCCTACGGCGAGCGCTTCTACGTCCCGAACTCGATGCAGCAGCTCGTCGCCGACGGCAAGCTCGGCGCGAAGACCGGCGGCGACGGGTTCTACGACCCGCAGGGGCAGCCCAACGTGGCCGGCGACGCCGAGCCGGACGTCGCGGAGCTGGTGGAGCTGCTGGTGCTCAAGACGTTCGTGGAGGCGGCGCTCGTCCTCGAGGAGGGCGTGGCGACCCATCGCGACATCGACGTCGGGATGATGGCCGGTGCCGGCCTGGACCCGCGCCGCGGGCTGTTCCCGCCGTTCATGAAGGCCGACATGGAGGGCCTGGACACGGTCCTCGAGCGCCTGGAGCAGGCGCAGGAGCGCCACGGCGAGCGCTTCGCGCCGCCGACCGTCCTGCGGCGGCTGGTCGCCCAGGGCCGCCTGGGCCAGAAGACGGGCCAGGGCTTCTACGCCTACCCGCAGCCCGACGCCGAGCAGCCGGGCGGCGAGGGGGCGGTGGTCAAGCTCGAGACGCGCGGCGACGTCGCGATCGCCTGGCTGGCCAACGGCATGATGAACTCGATCGCCCCGCAGGTGATCGACGACCTCGGCAAGGTGTGGGCCGCCGCGCGGGCCGCCGGCGTGCGCGCGCTGGTCCTCGCCTCGTCCAACCCGCTGCTGTTCAGCGCCGGCGCGGACATCAAGGCGTTCACGCAGATGGACGCCTCCCGGGGGGAGCGGCTCATCCACGACGCCCACGCGCTGCTCAAGGAGCTGGGGGAGGAGGGCGTGGCGACGGTCGCCGCGGTCAACGGCCTGGCCTTCGGCGG
>JAICJK010000598.1 GCA_025928415.1 Solirubrobacteraceae bacterium
ACCGCGAGCGCCTCAACCGCTCCGCGATCCACATCGACTTCATGATCGGCGGCCCGGACGTCGACGTGGACGGGCTGGAGGCCGGCGGCGCCGCGGTGCCGGTGCTGCGCCAGGGCGCCTGGCAGGTCTGAGGCCGTCCCCGGGCGGCCGTTGGCTAGGCTGCCACGACGTTCCAGGAGAGGTGCCGGAGTGGTTGAACGGGCACGACTGGAAATCGTGTGTGCGTGAAAGCGTACCGAGGGTTCGAATCCCTCCCTCTCCGCTGCCGGCGCGCCGTGTCCGGGTCACCTCGCGGGCGGTCGCCGGGTCGGATGTCGCGCGCGGCCGGCCGGGAGGAATAGGCTCGGCGATCGTGAGCGACCTACGCGATCCCGAGGCCGCCGAGCGCCTCGCCCACGACGCGCCGGAGGCCTTCATGCGGCGACGCGAGTTCCTCCAGCGCACGGCGCTGCTGGCGGGGCTCGGGGTGGGCGCCGCGGGGGTGCTGGGCCCGGATGCGCTGGTCGAGGCGGCGGCGGCCAAGCAGCACCGGCGTGGGCTGCCCAGCCCGCGCAACCTCCCGATCGACACCTTCGTGGTGCTGATGATGGAGAACCGGTCCTTCGACCACTACCTGGGCTGGCTGCCCGGCGCCGACGGCCGCCAGGAGGGCCTGCGGTTCAAGGACGCGACGGGCCGGCGGTTCGCCACGCACCGGCTCACCAACGACTTCCAGGGCTGCGCGCATCCGGACCCCGACCACTCGTGGCAGGGCGGGCGCGAGCAGCTCGACGGCGGCAGGGCCGACGGCTTCCTGCGGTCCGGCGACAACGACGTGTTCTCGATCGGCTACTACGGCGAGGACGACCTGCCGTTCATCCCCGACGTCGCGAAGTCGTTCACGACGTTCGACCGCTTCTTCTGCTCGCTGCTGTCCTCGACCTACCCCAACCGCGAGTACATGCACGCGGCGCAGTCGTTCGGGAAGATCGACAACTCGTTCGCCACCGGCAACGGCTTCCCGGACTCGACGATCTTCGCGGCGCTGGCCAAGCGCGGCGTGTCGAACCGCTACTTCTACTCCGACATCCCGGTGTCCGCCCTGTGGGGAGCGGCCGGGCTGGCCCGCTCCGCTGGCGTGCAGGAGTACTACGAGCGCTGCGCGGCGGGGACGCTGCCGGCGCTGTCGTTCGTCGACCCGTCGTTCGCCGGCGAGGAGGCGGGGACCTCGGGCGACGAGCACCCGCACGGCGACGTGCGCACCGGGCAGGCGTTCATGGCCGACGTGGTGCACGCCTTCCTGGAGAGCCCGCAGTACAAGCGGGGCGCGCTGTTCGTGGTCTACGACGAGTGGGGCGGCTTCTTCGACCACGTGCGCCCGCCGCGCGTTCCCGATATCCGCAGCTCGCGCCACGTGAGCAAGGACTTCGGTCAAATGGGCTTCCGGATCCCGGCGGTCGCGATCTCGCCCTACGCCCGCCGGCACCACGTCGATCACGGGGTCTACGGGTTCGAGTCGATCCTGAAGATGATCCGCTACCGCTTCGGGGTGCCGGCGCTGACCCGCCGCGACGAGTACGCGCGCAACATCGCCCGGGCGTTCGACTTCGACGCCAAGCCGCGCCTGCAGGTGCCCGACCTCCCGCACCCCGCGCACGTCATCTCCGCGGCGTGCGGGGCGCCGCCGGCCGGCCAGGCCGCCGCGGCGCGGGTGGACGACGGCACGCCGGCGCAGCGGCCCAAGCCGCACGACCTCGCCGAGCTCTACACGTCCGGCCACCTCGACCGGCTGGGCTTCGACTACCGCCCGGCCACGGCGTCCTCGATCTTCCGCCACCCGTCGTCGATGGGCCTGCGCCCGTGAGCCCGGGGCGGGCCGGGCCGGCGGCCGCCGCCGCGCTGGCCGCCGGAG
>JAICJK010000166.1 GCA_025928415.1 Solirubrobacteraceae bacterium
CGCGGCGCCCGCGCCGGCGGATGATCACGATCACGCCGGGCGACGGCGGGCTCGTGCGGCTCGAGCGGCGGACGGGCGTGGCCCGGCCGGCGGCGCGGGCCGGCGCGATGGCCGCCTGAGCGCCGCGGCGCGCGCATCCTCCGGGCCGCGCACACGTTGGAAGCGGTGCGATGTCCCGCTCGATCCCGCTCCTGGCCGCCGCGCTGGCCGTCCTCGCCGCGCCGGCGACGGCCCTCGCCGGCTGGTCGGCCCCGGCGGACCTCGGCCCGCCCGCGGACTACGCGCTGTCGCCCGCGCTGGCCTTCGCGCCCGCGGGCGGCGGACTGCTCGGCTGGCGGGTCCGCGCGCAGCCTTCGGGCGCCGGCGGACTGCCGAACGCGATCAACATCGTGGCGGGCGGCCACAACGACGGCATCCAGGGGCGGCTGTCGGCGCTCGGTGCCGGGGGGACGCCCGGAGCGGTCCGGACGGTCGCCGACACGCTCGCCGCCGGCCCGGTGCTCGACCGCCGCGGCCGTGGCCTCGTCCTGCGGACCCGCGTGCTGGGCAGCGACCCGAACGGCAACCGCCGCGTGCGCCTGTGGTGGTCGGAGGTCGGGCCCGGCGGCGCGCTCGGTCGGCGGGTCCCGCTGGCCACCGCGACGCTCACGCACGACCCCGCGCTGGCGATGGACGCCGACGGCGACGCCCTCGCCGCGTGGGCCGAGTACCGGCCGCCGGCGACGCGCCTGCAGCTCTGGGGCCGCTACCGCGTGCGCGCCGCCTGGCGCCCCGCGGGCGGGCGCTTCGGCGCCCCCGTGACGCTGTTCGACACCCAGGCGATCGACTTCGAGCACCTCGGCGCGGTCACGGCAGTCGTCGGGCCCGGCGGCGCCGCCGCGGTCGTGTTCGCCGATGCGCATGAGACGCGCCACGGCGAGCGGCGGGAGGTCTACGCCTGGACGCGCGGTTGCCGCCGTGGCTTCGGGCGCACGCTCGCCGCCGGGCCCCACTCCGGCTACGCGCAGACCGCCGCGGCGATGACCGCCGCCGGTCGGCTCGTCGTCGCGTGGGGCACGCAGGACGGCGGCGAGGAGGCGAACCGGCCGTGGATCGTGCGAGCCGCGACGCTGGCCCCGTGCGCGCGCCGGTTCTCGCGCGCGCAGACGCTCGACGCCGGCGGCGGCATCAGTGCCGCCGAGGGCGACGTCGTGGCGGCGGCCGACCCTCGCGGGCGCGCGACCGTCGCCTGGTCCGCCGTCCGGGGCCGGGGGGCGAGCCTGACCTTCCCGGTCATGACGGCCGCCGCCGGCGCGGACGGGCGCTTCGCGGCGCCGCAGGAGCTCGCGCCCTCGGGCGCGGTCGGGGGGATCGCCGTGCGCGCCGACGGCGCCGCGGTCGTGACATGGGCCGACCTCGTGCGCTACCAGACGACCGACCGGGCGATGGCCGCGGTGCGCCCGGCCGGCGCGACCGCCTTCGGGGCGCCCGAGCCGATCGCCGCGCCCGACGTCGCCGGCCCGCCGGTGGTCGCCTTCGACCCGGCGACGGGGCGCCCGACGGCCGCCTGGCCGGCGCGGCCCGCCGGGCGCGACCCGAGCCTCGGCATCGCCACCACGGCGGTCCTGCGGGTCGCCACGCGCACGGCGCCGTGACGGCGCGGCGCGGCCTGCGGGTCGCGCGCCCGCGCGGCGGGTAAGCCGCAGGTCGACATGACGATGGTCATCGCCTACGACGGCTCGCGGGACGCGGACGAGGCCATCCGCGTCGCCGCCCGCCTGCATCCCGGCGCCGCCGCGGTCGTGCTCCACGTCTACGAGACGGCGCCGGTGGGCGTGACCCTCGGGACCGGCATCGCGGGGGACCTGCCGCTGGAGGCCGTGGAGCCACAGGCGGTCCAGGACGTCGCGCGGCGCGCGGAGGCCAATGCCCGCGAGCTGGCCGGGCGCGGGGCCGGCATCGCGTCCGAGGCGGGGCTGCAGGCTCGCGCCGAGGTCGCCGCCGGCGGCGGCGCCTCCGGCACCTGCAGCGCGATCCTGCGGGCGGCCGACGAGCACCACGCCGAGCTCGTGGTCGTCGCCTCGCACGGGCACGGCGCGATCAAGGCCGCGGTCCTCGGCAGCGTGTCCGCCGCGGTCGTGCACCACGCGCGCCGGCCGGTGCTCGTCGTGCCCTGTCGCGGGTGACGCCGCCCCGCGGGCGAGCGGGCCTCGCGGTCAGCCGCGGGCGGGGATCTCCTGCACCGACCAGCCGTTGCCGTCCGGGTCGCTGAAGAACACGAACCGGCCCCAGGGGAACTCCTGGACGTCGCCGACCTCGACTCCGCGCCCGGCGAGCTCCGCGCGCGCGGCGTCGACGTCCGCGACGACGAGCTGCAGGCCCTTGACCGAGCCGGGCGGCGTGTCGACGACGCCCTTGCCCAGCGCGATCGAGCACGCCGAGCCGGGCGGCGTGAGCTGCACGAAGCGGAGCTCGTCGCTGACGGTGTGGTCGTGGTCGGCGTGGAAGCCGGCCTGCTCGTAGAACGCCTTCGCGCGGTCCACGTCGGAGACCGGGACGGCGACCAGCTCGAGCTTGAAGTCCATGGGCGGGGTCCTTTCTGGCGGTGTGCGGTGCGCGGAACGCTAGAGCCCATCGCGGTGAGGGACGGCGCGCGATCCGCCGGCCCGCGTACGATCGCGGGCCGCCGCCGATGAGTCTCGGCCCGCCGACCGGTCTGCACCTCCATGAACGCCTCGCTGCCCACCCCGCATGACGCCGACCGCTCGCGCTGGATCGCGCTCCACGTCCTGTGCACCGGCGTGCTGATGATCGTGCTCGACGCCACCGTCGTGAACGTGGCGCTGCCGTCGATCCAGGACGACCTCGGCTTCTCGACCGCGAGCCTGGCCTGGGTCGTCAACGCCTACCTGATCGCCTTCGGCGGGCTGCTGCTGCTCGCCGGGCGGCTCGGCGACCTGATCGGGCGCCGGAGCATCTTCCTGGCCGGCCTGGGCGTCTTCACGCTCGCCTCACTGCTGTGCGGGCTGGCGGACAGCCAGGGGCTGCTCGTCGGCGCCCGGTTCCTGCAGGGCATCGGCGGCGCGATGACCTCGGCGGTCGTGCTCGGCATGATCGTCACGATGTTCCCCGAGCCGCGCGAGCAGGCGAAGGCGATCGGCGTCTACGCCTTCGTCGCCTCGGCCGGCGGCGCCGTCGGGCTGCTCGCCGGCGGCGTGCTGACCCAGGCGATCAACTGGCACTGGATCTTCTTCGTCAACGTGCCGATCGGCGTCGCGACGGCGATGCTCGCCCGGCGCCTGGTCGAACGCGACGCCGGGATCGGGTTCGGGGCGGGCGCGGACGTCCCCGGCGCGGCGCTGATCATCGGCGCGCTGATGCTCGGCGTCTACACGATCGTCGACCCGGCCGCCCAGGACGGCTGGGGCGCCGGCCGCACGCTCGGGCTGGGCGCCGTGTCGCTCGTGCTGCTGGCGGCCTTCGTCGCCCGCGAGGCCACGGCGCGCACCCCGCTGGTCCCGCTGCGCGTCTTCCGCTCGCGCGTGGTGAGCGGGGCCAACGTCGTCCAGGTCCTCAGCGTCGCCGGGATGTTCGGGATGTTCTTCCTCGGCTCGCTGTACCTGCAGCGGATCCTCGGCTACGACGCCCTGCAGATCGGCCTGGCCTTCCTGCCCGTCACGCTCATCATGGGGCTCCTGTCGGTCCGCTACTCCGAGCGGCTGGTCATGCGCTTCGGCGCGCAGGGCACGCTGCTGCCCGGCCTCGCGCTGATCGCCGCGGGCCTCGTCCTGTTCACGCGCGCGCCGGTCGGCGGCGACTACGTGACCCACGTGCTGCCCGTGATGGTCCTCCTCGGGACCGGGGCCGGCATCTCGTTCCCCGCGCTGATGACGCTGGCCATGTCCGGCGCGACGCCCAGCGATGCGGGCCTGGCCTCCGGCCTGGTCAACACGGCCGCGCAGGTCGGCGGGGCGCTCGGGCTGGCCGTGCTCGCGACGCTGTCGGCGTCGCGCAGCGACAGCCTGGTCGCCGGCGGGGAGTCCCGCGCGGCGGCGCTGACCGGCGGCTATCACCTGGCGTTCTGGATCGCCGCCGCCCTCGTGGTCGCGGCCCTCGCCGTCGCGCTGGCCACGCTGCGCCCGCAGGGCGAGCCGGGCACCGAGCACCGACACGCGCGCACGGCCGAGCCGGCCTGCTCGGAAGCCGCCTAGGAGGTGCCGCCATGGCGCACGTGAAGCTCCGCGGGCCGCTGAAGCGGCTGGCCGGCGACCGCTCCGAGCACGCGCTGCCCGGCGCGACGGTCGGCGAGCTGCTGCGCGAGCTCGAGCGCGCGCAGCCCGCCGTGAGCGGCTGGATCCTCGACGAGCGGGGGCGGATCCGGCGCCACATCAACGTCTTCGTCAACGGTGACTACGGGAGGGAGGACACGCCGGTCGGCCCCGACGACCGCATCGACGTCCTGCCCGCGATCTCAGGAGGGTGATGGTGCGATGACCGAGCTGCTGGTGGGAACCCGCAAAGGCCTGTTCGTGCTCGAGGGCGAGCCGGGCGCCGCGTTCGCGGTCAAGGCCCGGGCGTTCGCCGGGGAGCCGGTCGACTACGCGATGCGCGACCCGCGCTCCGGTCGGCTGATCGCGTCGGTGACCTCGCCCTTCTATGGCCCGAGGCTGTGGTACGCCGAGGACGCGGCGGGGGACTGGGAGGAGGCGAGCGGCGTCGCGCTGCCCGAGGGCGGCGACGCGGCGCTGCAGCGGATCTGGGTCGTGGTCGCGGGCGAGCGCGACGGGACGCTCTACGCGGGCGGCGACCCCGGCGTGCTGTTCGAGAGCCGCGACGGCGGCGCGAGCTGGGAGCTCGTCCGGACGCTGTGGGAGCAGCCCACGCGCCCCGACTGGCAGGCCGGCGGCGGCGGGCTGTGCCTGCACTCGATCGTGCCCTGGCCCGGCGACCCGGACCGCCTGGCGCTCGGGATCTCCGCCGTGGGCGTCTGGCTGACGCAGGACGGCGGGCGGAGCTGGACGCACGGCAACCGCGGGATCGTGGCGCGCTACCTGCCCGACGACGCGCCCGCGGACACGATCGACCTCTGCGTCCACGACCTGCACCGCGCCGCGCGCCGGCCAGAGCGCATGTTCATGCAGTTCCACGGCGGCGTCTACCGCTCCGACGACGCGGGCGCGAGCTGGACGGCCATCGGCGCGGGCCTGCCGTCGGACTTCGGCTTCCCGATGGTCCTCGACCCGGCCGACCCGGACAGCGCCTACGTGATCCCGCTGGCCTCCGACGGCGACCGGGTCACGCCGGGCGGGCGGGTGGCGGTCTACGAGACCCGCGACGCGGGCGCGACCTGGGCCGCGCGCGGCGACGGGCTGCCGAGCCGCGACGGCTATCTGACGATCCTGCGCCAGGCCTTCGACCGCGCCGGCGAGGGCGCGGGCCTCGAGCTCTACTTCGGCGCGACGTCCGGCGACGTCTTCGGCTCCGGCGACGCGGGGGCGACGTGGGCGGAGGTCGCCGCGCACCTGCCGCCCGTGTACAGCGTCAGGGCGTCGGGCTGACCCGCGCCTTCGACCACTCCGCCTTGTGGATGCGCTTGGCCGCCTGGTAGTCGGCGAGCGCCTGCGGGGAGTCGACGTCGCCGAGCGTCGGATGCGGGGGGACCAACTCGCGGGCGGCCTGCACGCCGAACCGCTTGGCGAGCACGCTGCCCAGCGACTTGATCTTCATCTCGCCGAACCCGGGCAGGGCGGCGAGGTTGGCGCGCAGCGCGGCGGCGTCCGGCGCGCCGGTCCAGACGCGGGCGGCGTCGCCGTCGTAGCGCTCCTGCACGTGCACCGCGAGGTCGTGCACGCGCCGGGCCATCGCGCCGGGGAAGCGGTGGATCGCCGGGCGGGCGCGGAACACCGGCTCGAGGTCGGCGGCGGCCAGCGTCGCGGCGTCCAGCGCGCCGAGGCGCTCGCGGATGGCCAGCGGCCCGGCGAACGCCTTCTGCACCGTCACCTGCTGGTCGAGCGCGAACCCGACCAGCAGCGCCATCGGATCGGCGGCGATCAGCGCGTTGGCCTCGTCGGAGTCGGTGAAGTGCAGGCGGTCGGGCACGGCCCGGATCGTACCCCCGCCCTCTGCACGACACCACGCCACGGGGCCCGCGGCATGACAGGATGACCCGCCATGCGCGCGCGCTCCATCACGCGGCTCCTGGGAGGGATGCTGGCGGCCTCGGTCATCCTCGGGCCCGCGGCCGCAGCGGCGCCGGCGGCCGGGGCGGCCGGGGCGGCCGGGCCGGTCTCCGCGGCCGCCGCA
>JAICJK010000544.1 GCA_025928415.1 Solirubrobacteraceae bacterium
AGGCCGGCCGACCGCAGCAGCAGCGCGCGGCGCGACAGGCCCGTCCCGGCGGGCGCGGGCATGCCGGGCTCGACGGCGGGCAGCCCGGCGCCCGCGCGGGCCGCGCGGGCGTGCTCGGTGCAGCCGCTGTGGGAATCGCGGGGCATCGCTCGTCAGCTCGTCAACTCGTCGGGGGACACGGCGATCAGCATCCGCAGCGCGTTGAGGACCAGGACCGGGTACTGCTCGCGCTCCCAGGCGGCGCGGGCGGCGCCCAGCGCGCCGGCCGCGTAGCGCTCGAGGCCCGCCCGCGTCGTCGCGCTGATCGGCGGGTCGCCCCAGAAGGCCAGCGCGCGCGTCACGAGCGCCGCGGGCTCGGAGGGGACGTCCGGCTTGTCCTTGGGGTCCAGGACGGCGGGCTGGCAGATGCGGATCGCCATCAGCCAGCGCGCGCGGAACGTCGCGGTGTCCAGCCAGCGCGTGTCGTCCCAGCCGGAGACGTTCGGCGGCGCGAACAAGAGCTGGCCGGCGGTGGCGCACAGCCACGCCCAGGCGCTCGTGTCGATGCCGCGCCCGACGGCCCGCAGCATCCCGGCGGCGTGGACGACCGGCGGCTTGGCCATCCGCCGGGCGGGGTCGTAGAGGTGGGGGTGGCGCAGGATCGCGTCGAGCAGCGGGCGCACGTGCCGGTCGCTGCGCAGGTACAGCCGCTCGAGCGCGCGCGCGGTGCCGGCCGGCGGGGGCGTGGGGACGAAGGCGCCCCACAGCTTGCGGACCAGGAACGACGGGTGGTCGCGGTGGTGGACGACGGCCTGCACGCCGTCGCGCCAGGCCCAGCGCCGCCGGCGCCCGTAGAGGCGCTTGACGCCGCCGTCGTGCAGCGCCGGGTCGTAGCGGAAGCGCGACGGCCCCGCGGCGCCCCAGTCGTTGCGAAAGCCGGTCAGCGC
Organism: Solirubrobacteraceae bacterium; assembly: GCA_025928415.1. Classification (GTDB taxonomy): domain Bacteria; phylum Actinomycetota; class Thermoleophilia; order Solirubrobacterales; family Solirubrobacteraceae; genus Paraconexibacter. The sequence continues at coordinate 927 of JAICJK010000544.1, forward strand.
CCGCGCGAGCCCGCGCACGTCGCCCTCGCCGTAGCCGCGGTCGGCGCCGAGGCAGAACAGCTCCTGCAGCTCGCGCGCGTAGTTCTCGTTCGGCGCCCACTTGCTGTTCGAGCTGCCGTTGAGCCACAGCAGCATCGCCGGGTCGCGGGTGACGTCGAGCGCCAGGGCCTCGAAGGACCCGAGGGCGCGCCGCCGCAGCAGCGCGTTCTGGCGCAGCATCAGCGTCTGCGTCGGCCCGCCGGTCTTGGAGGTGGCGAACCAGTCGTGCCAGACCAGCGTCATCCGCTCGATCAGCGGGGCCTGCGTGCGGACCATGCGATCCAGCCACCACAGGTGGTCGTGCCCCCAGACGTCGCGCGGCGCGAGCGGCGCCCCGTGCTCGTCGTGCGGCGTCGGACCCACCAGCCGCGTGGAGGCCGGGTGGGTCAGCGAGTGGACGGCGCGGTCGAGCCCGAGGCCGGCGAGCCGCGCGGCCTGCCCGGGGCGGGGCCCGAACCCCGCGCGCCACAGCAGGCGCCGGGCCTGCTCCTCGCCGAAGGGGCCGCGGTGGACGGGGGCGCCGGACACGTCCCCAAGGAATCGGCAGCTTGGCCCGTTCCCTCAGTCCCCGGTCTGCGGTAGGACAGGCTGCACCGGGTCCGCCGGCTCCGGCGGCGCAAGCACCGGCGGGGCCGGCTGTGCGCGGCTGAACACCCAGCGGCGCCCGACGAGGTAGGTCGCGGCCGGGGTGACGGGCAGCAGCACGAGCTGCGCGAGGATCTTGTCGAGCCCCACGACGTCCACGGCGACGGCGAGCAGCGCGAGGTTCAGCAGCGTGGCGCCGCCCTGCGCGCCGAGCCAGCTCACCCAGCCGCGCACGGTCGGCCGCGCGCCCTTGAACGTCCAGTGCTCGTGGAGCCAGTAGCCGAGCGACGCCGACGTCGCGAACGAGGCGACGGCGGCCAGCAGGTAGGGGACCTCGAGCAGCACGAGGGCGGCGTAGCCGCCGAAGTACGTGGCGGCGTTGAAGGCGCCGACCAGGCCGAAGCGCACGAGCTCGCGATGGCGCGCGTTCACGCGGGAACATGTAGCAGCACGCTCATGGGTCAACCTCCCCGCGATGTTCGCGCAGCGAACTCGCAATGCTTCGGCGCAGCCGAAGCACACGCTCCATGGGTCAACCTCCCCGCGATGTTCGCGCAGCGAACTCGCAATGCTTCGGCGCAGCCGAAGCACACGCTCC